>JACMPN010000121.1 GCA_014377495.1 Candidatus Sericytochromatia bacterium | reverse complement strand
CGGCACGATCCCGGGCCTGACGGTGAACGGTGACGGCATCCAGGCCTTCAGCCAGCTGGCCGGCGTTCCCAAGAGCGCCCGCCCCTACGTGGTCAAGCCCTCCGCCTTTTCGCCGCTGGCCTGGGGCTCCAAGGGCGTTTCCTTTGCCGACGACCTCTCCCTCGAGGATTGGCAAAAGACCCTGCAGACGGCCCTCGACAGCTTCGAGACGACCCCTTACATCCTCCAGGAGTTCCACAAGTCCTGCCGGTTCGACGTGGAGTACCTGGATGCCAATACGGGCCACGTCCGGCCGATGTCGGCCCGGGTGCGGCTCTGCCCGTACTATTTCCTCGTCGGCGACGAGGCGGAGCTGTCGGGCGTCCTGGCGACCCTCGTCCCCAGCGACAAAAAAGCCATCCATGGTATGGCGGACGGCATCATGAGCGTCTGCCAAGTGGGCCAGGACACGTCCCCGGGAGGCGGGAGCCCGGCACGCCGGGACCATTTCGGCTAGGATAGGGTGCCGCACCGGGACGTGTCATCCGTGACCTCGGAGGATAGACAGATCACTGCGTTGAACCATCCCGTGCACTCCAGCATGGTCATGCCATCCCCGATCGGGCCCCTGCTGATGGAGGCCTCGCCCCTCGGGATGATGCGCATTGCCTTTCTGACGGAAGCCGAAGCGGCGGCCCTGCCGCCCCTGTCCCTCGGCCTCCAACAAAACTCGACCGGCTCGTCGATCGTCATCGCCGCCGCCAGCCAGTTGGGGGCTTACTTCGCCGGCAAGCGCCGAACCTTCGATCTGCCACTCGACCTCCAGGGCACGCCATTCCAGCGCCAGGTCTGGCGCAAGCTCCTGAAGATCTCCTTCGGCGAAGTCCGCTCGTACCCGTGGCTGGCAGCAGAGGCCGGGGTTGAGAACGACGATCAGGCCGTCGCCGAGGCGAACCGCTGCAATCCCATCCCGATCATCGTCCCCTGCCATCGGGTCATCCCGGCGGACAGCGGCGAGGGTGGCTATTCCGGGGGGGCGGAGCGCAAGCGTTTCCTGCTGACGCTCGAACGGGCAGCTGCCGGGGCCTGAGTGCCGCCTATGGCCCCTCGGCCACCGGCAGGGTGAAGCTGAACGTGCTGCCTGCGCCGACCATACTCTCTACCCAGATCGTGCCGCCCTGAGCCTCGACAATGCCCTTGCTGATGGCAAGGCCCAATCCTGCACCCTGGCGGCGTGACTTTTCGGCCTGCCAGAAGCGGTCAAATACCAGAGCCTGCCGGTCTGCAGGGATCCCGGAGCCCGTGTCCCGGACCGAGACGCACACCACAGCCCCCTGGCCCATAACCCGCACGGAGATCGTCCCGCCGGCCGGGGTGAACTTGATGGCGTTGCCGATCAGGTTCGACAAGACCTGCAGTGTCCGTTCCCTGTCCGCCACAACCAGCCGCAGATCCGCAGGCAGGCTGAGGTCGAGCTGGAGTCCTTGCAGCACTGCGCTCGGCCGCAGCATCGCGATCGCCTCGTCGGCAAGGGCGGCAAAACGCAGCGGCTCCGCACAGACGGCGAACTGGCCGCTCTGGAGGCACGTCCAGTCCAGCAGATCCCTGATCAGGTGATTCTTCCGCCGGGCTGCCGAGCCCCATCTGCCTGGAGGACACCGAAGATTTGAGATCGACCGTTGACCAGTGGCAGCGCCAGGAAGTTTGGACGTCCCAACACCTGATCTCCCTGCGTCATCACCCCGACGGCCTGCTCTCTGACACAGAGCCCGGGGGCCGCATTGGTGTCACTCAGAAATGCCAGCGTACCGTCAGCCATCGGACTGGCCCCGGTTGCCGCCAAGGTGAAAAGGCTCGTCACCCCTAGCGCCTTGAACCGGAGGCCGAAACGGTGCAGCAGATAGGGCATCTGGTCCGACGTCTTCGCCGTCCGGATGCAGTCGATGTCGTCAAAGGCCTGGCGACGGATCTGCCCTTGGTCGATTTTGTTCGTCAAGACGGTGAGAAATTGTTCGGACTGTGTCACCTCGGAGGGCATGTACCCGATCTGAAGCAAGCCCGCCTCGATCGCCTGCCTCACCGGGATACCCATCGCCTTCCTCGTTGCCGGAGCAGAGGCAGGGCAGCCCGGGATGCACTTCGCCTGTTATGAGAGTCCGGCTCGGCTCATGGACATGGCGGAAGCCATCGGACTGCCGCTGCGGTGTCACGTCGAGGCAGGGCTGATCACCATCATGTGGGATCCGCCGGGCGGGGACTCGATGGCCGATTTGGCAGAAAAGCTCCTGGCGCGTGTCATGGTCGACCCGCACCAAGCGAAGCGCGTCGGCTTCGACGGGCTGGCAGGGCTCCCGATGCACGCCATTTCCCCAGAGCGATTTCCTTAGATCCTCGCAATCCTGACCAATCAGTTGCGCTCCCATCAGGCCACCACCCGCTTCACCGACGAGCTCGGGCTTTTCAGCCTGACGGTGACCCTGCAAACCCCGGCCTTGGTCGGCCTCGTGGACTCTGTCCTGCTTGTCCCATTCGTCGAGAAACGTTCTCACCTGCTGCGGTTGATCTCAGTGCTGAAGATGCGGCAGTCGGCGTACGGCAAGTCAATCCGGGAATGTGACATCACCAGCACGGAAATCATCGTCAAGGCACCTTTTGAAGGGTCAATCTGGCGCCTGACCGGCCACGGCGATGCCAACGACCCCGGCGTGGTCGGCCATCCCCATCATCCTGATGTCTGCGGCCATGGTCGGGAAACCGCCCCCGACCGTGGACCCGTTTCTGGCGAAATCCCTGAAGGTCGATCCGCGGCTGAAAACTATCGAGCGCCTGACAGGGCCGTCTGGATCATCCGGGCAGGTCAAAGTGTGAGTACCGGGCCCCTAACCGATCAGCGCCGCCATCAGGGCCTTCTGGGCGTGCAGGCGATTCTCAGCCTCGTCCCAGACCACGGAATGGGGCCCGTCGATGACGTCCGCCGTCACCTCTTCATCCCGGTGCACGGGCAGGCAGTGCATAAACAGGTAATCCGGCTTGGCATGACGGGCCAGGGCCTCATTGACCTGATAGCCGGCAAAGCGTTCGACCCGCTCGGCATGCTCCGCTTCCTGTCCCATGGACGCCCAGACGTCCGTGTAGATGATGTCCGCCCCGGCCACGGCTTCGGCCGGGTCGGTCGTGATCAGCACCTGACCCCCCGGGTTCGCCCGGCGGGCTTCGGCGACGAAGGTCGGGTTCGGCTGGAAGCCTTCCGGGGCGGCGATGGCCACGTCCATGCCCATGCGGGCACAGCCGTTCATCAGGGAATGGGCCATGTTGTTGCCGTCGCCCACGTAAGCAAGCTTGAGGCCGGCCAGACGGCCCTTGTGCTCCAGGATCGTCTGGAGATCGGCCAGGACCTGACAGGGGTGGAAATCGTCTGTCAGGCCGTTGATCACCGGGATGGACGCCGCCTCGGCCAGCTCGACGATCTCCGCTTGGGCAAACGTGCGGATCATGATCCCGTGCAGGTAGCCCGAGAGGATGCGGGCGGTGTCGGCGATCGTCTCGCCACGCCCGATCTGCAGGTCGTTGCCGCTGATGAACAGGGGCTGGCCGCCGAGCTGATGCACCCCGACTTCGAAGGAGAGGCGGGTCCGGGTCGATGGCTTCCGGAAGATGAGGGCCACGGACTTGCCGGCCAGGGCGGGATGGGGCTCACCCCGTCGCAGGGCGCCTTTGAGGGCGATCGCCGAATCGAGTAGGGTTTGAATCTCGACTGTGCTGAAATCATGCAGCCGGAGAAAATCCCGTCCACGTAAGCTGCTGGCTGCCACTCGTCTACCCTCCGGCGTCGGTCCCCATGAAATTGGCTGGCAGGCACTGTAGCATGTCGGGTTCCGCCGGTTCGCCAGCGGTGATCGGCTGGCCGGGCGGCAGGACGACCTGAAAGGTGCTGCCTTTGCCAAGCTCGGAATCGACGACGATCCGGCCCGCCAATGCTTGCACCATCTGCTTGACCAGGGCCAGACCCAGGCCCACTCCGGCCGCATGCTTCTGCATGATCGGCTCCACCTGCATGAAGGGCTCGAAAATCTCGGTCAGGTGAGGCTCGGCGATGCCCTGCCCGGTGTCTGAGATCGCCATGACATGCCGGCCCATGTCACCAAGGGACAGCGTCACCGTCACCGAGCCGTGCTGGGTGTATTTCAGGGCGTTGCCGATCAGGTTGACGAGGATCAGCCGGACGAGCAGCGGATCACTGAGCAGCGGCGGCAGATCGGGTGGCACGTGCGCCTGCAGCGTCAGAAACTTCTGCTCCGCCGTCTCCTGCCACTCCGCCAGCACGACCGCCACCATGGCCGTCAGGTCGATGGG
>JACMPN010000120.1 GCA_014377495.1 Candidatus Sericytochromatia bacterium | reverse complement strand
TTCGAAGCGCAGGCGCTGGCCCAACGGGCTGCTGCCGAGTCCAATGGCCGGTTCAACGGCGAATACCGGCGCCGCCAGCTCTGCTGCCCGCGTCCGGATCACCGCCAGGGCTTCGCCTGTCGCCGAAGTGACGACAGGGCGGCCGGACTTGATGATCCCCGCTTTTTCGGCGGCGATCGCGGGCACCGTCGTGCCCAGCCGGTCCATGTGATCGAGGCCGATGCTGCTGATCACGGTTGCCAGCGGTGCTTCCAGCACGTTGGTCGAATCCAGCCGACCTCCGAGACCGACCTCGATGATGGCCACGTCGATTTCCGCTTCGGCAAAGGCCAACATGGCTACGGCGGTCAACAGGTCGAATTCGGTCGGCACCAATGCCAACCGCTTGGCCGCCGGCAGCACGCGATTGTCCAGCAGGGCCAACAAAGCTTTCGGCTCGATGGGCACACCATCCAGCTGGATCCGCTCCCGATAGCTTTCCAGATGGGGGGACGTGTAGAGCCCCGTGTGAAAACCGGCTGCCCGCAGGGCCGACTCGATTATCGCCGCCGTCGAGCCCTTGCCGTTGGTCCCTGCCACATGCACGGACCGAAAGAGGCGCTCCGGCTGCCCCAGCTGGCGCAGGAGCGCCCGCATGGCATCCAACTCCAGCCGGATCAGGCCCCGCTGGGCAATCGTGCCCAGTCGGGCCTCCACCTTGGCCTCAAAGGCCGGATCGTGCAGGGACGGCATCCTGGCTATGCCAGCGCTTTCAGCCGCTCGTCGAGCAGGGCGAGCTCGCCCTGCATGTCAGCCAGCTTCTGGCGTTCCTTTTCGACGACGGCGGGCGGGGCCTTGGCGATGAACCCTTCGTTCGCCAGTCGGCCAGCCAGACCACCCGTGTCCCGGGCCAGTTTGTCCCGCTCCTTGACCAGGCGTTCCCGTTCCTTTGACAGGTCGATCAGACCTGGCAAAGGCAGGATGACGCCGCTGCCGGCCACCGAGCCGACCGCCACCTGGGCCTCGTCAGGCTCGCCGAAGACGACCTCGCCGGTCCGGCTCAGCCGGCTGATGTAGGCGGCCCCGGATTCGAAGACCTGGCGCAGGGCCTCCGATTCCGGGGTGAGATGCACCTTGGGCGCCACGGTGCCGGGCGGCACCTTGAGCTCGGCCCGCAAATTTCGGATCGTGCGGACGACATCCATGATCCGCTCCATCGCCTCGATGGCCGTCGGATCGTAGGGCAATGACTCGGGATCGATGCCCCGGGCGTTGGCGAGATGGCTGGCGTTGTCCGACCAGCCGGCGACCTTCAGGTGGCTCCACAGCTCTTCGGTGACGAAGGGCATGAAGGGGTGCAGAAGCTTCAGGATGCCATTGGGCACCGTGGCCAGGACCCGTTGGACGAGGGGCCGGTCCGCTTCGTTGTGCAGGCGGGGCTTGGCGATTTCCAGGTACCAGTCGCAGTACTCGTCCCAGACGAAGCCGTAGATGGCATCGGTGCACTGGTTCAGATTGAATGAGGCGTAGCCGGCGGCCACGGCATCGGTCGTCGCCCGCAGGCGGCTGAGGATCCAGCGATCCGCCAGTGACAGCTCCTCGACCGGTGGCAGGGCCGCATGCTCATAGCCCGTCAGGTTGGAGAGGACGAAGCGGCTGGCGTTCCAGATCTTGGTGACGAAGTTGCGACTGGCCTCGATCTTCTCCTGACTGAAGCGCACGTCCTGGGAGCTGGTGCCGGCGCCGGCCATCCAGAAGCGGCAGGCGTCCGCCCCGAACTGGTCGATCATATCCAATGGATCGACGCCGGTGCCCTTGCTTTTACTCATCCGCTGACCCTGGGCGTCCAGGATCGTGGCGTGGATGACCACATGCTGAAAAGGCGCCTCACCGACCAGGTCCTCGGCACTGAAAATCATCCGGGCCACCCACAGGTTGAGGATGTCTCGGGCCGTCGAGAGGACGTTCGTCGGGTGCCATTTGGCCAGGTCCGGGGTCTTGTCCGGCCAGCCGAGGGTGGCAAAGGGCCAGAGGGCGGAACTGAACCACGTGTCGAGGACGTCGGGGTCCTGCTGCAGGGTGGGATCGCCGCAGGTGGCGCATTGGGTGGGATCCGTCAGCGCCGCAAAGGTATGGCCCTGGCTGCAATACCAGATCGGGATCTGATGACCCCACCAGAGCTGCCGGGAGATGCACCAGTCGCGAATGTTTTCCAACCAAGCACTGGCAGGACCCGTCCACCGCTCGGGGTGGAACTTGATCTCGCCACTCTGGATGGGGGCGAGGGCCTTGGCGGCCAGCTCGTCCATCTTGACGAACCATTGCTCGGAAAGCAGAGGCTCAATGGCCGTCTGGCAGCGGTAGCAACTCCCGACGTTGTGGGTGTAAGGGTCGACCTTGACCATCAGGCCGTTGCTTTGCAGTTCGGCGACGACAGCCTTGCGGCCCTCGATAATGGACTGCCCCTCGAAACGGGCGCCCGCCTCGGCCGTCATTTTGCCGTCCTGGCTGATCACCGTCAAAACCGGCAGGCTGTGCCGTTTGCCAATCTCGTAATCGTTGGGATCATGAGCGGGCGTGATCTTCAGCGCCCCGGTGCCGAAGTCCCTCTCGACGTAGGTGTCGGCAATGATCGGCACGGTCCGGTCCGTGCAGGGGACATGCACCTGCTTGCCGATCATCCCCTGATAGCGGGGATCGTCAGGATGCACGGCGACGGCGACGTCGGCCATGATCGTCTCCGGCCGCACCGTGGCGATAACGATCTCACCGGAGCCGTCGGCGAGGCGATACCGCACATGGTAAAAGGAGTCCTGTGCTTCGGTGTGTTCGACTTCCAGGTCGGAAAGCGTCGTCAGGCATTGGGTACACCAGTTGACCGAGCGCAGGCCCCGGTAGATCAAGCCCCGGTTGAACCACTCAACGAAGACAGTGCGGACGGCCCGGCTGTAGCCTTCGTCCATCGTAAACCGGGTACGGCCGAAGTCGATGGAGGCGCCGATACGCCGCCACTGGGCGAAAATGCGGTCGCCGTATTCCTGTTTCCAAGCCCAAACCCGCTCGATGAAGGCTTCCCGGCCCAGATCGTGGCGGGACTTGCCTTCCGTCCGCTTGATCATCTTTTCGACGACGTTCTGCGTGGCGATGCCGGCATGATCAGTGCCGCCTACCCAGAGAACGTTGAAGCCGTGCTGCCGGTGCCAGCGACAGAGGGCGTCCTGGATGGTGGCGTTGACCGCGTGCCCGATATGCAGCGAGCCTGTGACGTTCGGCGGGGGCACGGCGATGCAGTACGGCTCGCCAGGATCGTCGACGTCGGGATGAAAGTATCCCCGCTCCTCCCAGACCGCTGCCCAACGGGCTTCGATCTCCTGCGAGCTATAAGTCGTGGGCAGGCTCGTCGGTACGGCCTGATCGGTGGTCGACATGGCGATGCGTCTCGTTCTCGATGTCATAGGGGCGATACGAATATCTGGGGCAGTCTAACATGCCCGTTGATCGCCCTCCCCCATCGTGTCGACCGGACAAGGGCACGCCGCCAAAGGCGTTGCGGTGGTATGCTTGACGGATGAACCGCACATTTTCACTCGGCACGATCGTCGTCATTTTAGGTTTCGGCATGCCTGCTTTGGCAGGCCCGGCTCCGGATGCGGCCATCCAGGATGCCTTTCGCCTCTCCCGGAGTGCCGTGCCCGAGCAGGGATGGGCACGGTTCCAGCGCCTGCAGGCTACCCACCCGGGCCTTCCGGCCCGGACGATGGCCACGCTACAGAACCGGACCAAAAACCATCCCGACGACGGCGATGCCCTGTTCCACTTGGGCGTGCTGCAAGTCGTAACGGGGGCGCCCGGGGATGCCGCAGCCACCTTCGCCAAGGCCACCCGAGTCCGTCCGCAGGATGCTTATGCCTACGCCTATCAGGGTTTTGCCCTGCTCGAGTCGGGTGCTGCGAAGTCCGCCGAAGTCCCCTTACAGATGGCCCTGAAGCTCGACCCGAAACATCCTTTTGCCACCTGGGCCCTGGGTCAGGTCTATTACCGGCAGGGCAACCGCCAGCAGGCCGCCCGACTGCTCAATCAGGCTGGCCATTCCCACCTCCTTTGAAGACGGTCCGCTCGGCCGTCCCGGCTGATGAGGCTTGGCTCCGCCGTCTGCTGTTCAGCGCCCTCGCCGAAGAATACGGACCCATGGACCCGGCCGATGCCGCCGCCGAATGGCGGCAACGCTACCAGAGCTCCGGCTGGGAGATCTGGATCGCCGAGGCGGACGGCACGCCGGTCGGATTCGTCTGGGTGCTCTACCTGCCGGATGCGACCTTCAGTGCCGGGGACTACTATTATTACTACCTGGCCGTCGAAGCGGCCTGGCGTGGTCAGGGTCTCGGCCGGAAGTTGATGCAGCATGCCCGACAGGCTTTGCCGGGCGCCATGCGGATGCTCGTTCGTCATGATTCGCCCGCCAAACGCCTTTACCTGAGCCTGGGGGCGCGCCCCTTTCGGGAGGAATTGGTTTGGCCTGAGAAAAGCTTAGGCGGCTCTTAAAGCCTGGTTTACCGGAAGCCCGCATGACTGTCCGTTGACGGTCCGATAAACCTTGCAGTAGAGAGAGCCTGGGAGACCCGACAATGGCGATGAACAGCACGAACTCATACGGAGCCGCACCTGCCTACGGTGCAGAACCTGCTGCTGGCACGCAACAACAAGCCTCCGCCAGTGGTGACCCGGCCGCCCTTTCCCAGAGCATCGACAATCAGCTGAAGGCTTATACGGCCCGTGGTGCTGTGCCAGCCACGATGCCCGGCACCTCCCCGGCCTCGGCAACGCCGACCCCCTTCGACGTGCCCCGTCTTCAGTCGACCGGCACGACCGCCAATGCGGCGAACACCGATCCCGGTGATCAGGGCAATGTGTCTTGGGCCCTCCTGATGGAAATGAAGAAGTCCAGCGGCCAGAGCCTGACCCCGGATGAAGACGTCCGCTACCAGGCGATCATGGTCCGGGCGAACGGTGGTGCCGCCCCCGCTGGTAGTCCGCCGGCGGCGGCCCCTACGGCCGCCGGGACCGATCCCGGCCAACAGGGCAATGTGACCTGGGCCCTGCTGATGGAAATGAAAAAGTCCAGTGGTCAGGGTCTGAGTGGCGGTGAGCAAGCCCGTTACGATGCGATCATGACGCGGGCGAACAGTGGCGCTGCTCCTGCAGTCCCAGTTCAGACAGGCAGTGGTCAGACCACCATGCCGACCGAACTTCCTGCTGGTCCCACCGCTGCCGCTCCTGCCGCCACCCCGATGACCCAGCCCGAGTACAACGTCGAAGTCAAATGGGCATTGACCTTTGAAAAGAGCGCTGACGCCCAACGCTACAACGCCTTTAACCGGGAAAAGAAGATCCGGACCGGGGCTGCCGAAGGCAAGCCTGCCATGGATGATCCGAAGTTCGCCACCGAAGGGGCCTGGGCCCAGACGTTCAGCCAGACTCCCGACACCATCCGCTACAAGCGGATTGCCGGCGAAGTGCAAAGGCGCAAGGCGGCTGGCGAAAATGTGAAGCCCAGCGGCGGCATGTTGGACAAGGTGAAGAACTTCTTCTCCGGCCTGATCGGGAAGTTCACTGGCAAGGGTAAGGCGAAGCCCGCTGCCCAGCCGGCCGCAACAGGGGCACCGAACGGCGGTCAACAGGCGCCGCCTCCCAGCCGATAATCAATCCATCACTCAAAAAGCCGTCCGGTATCAACCGGGCGGCTTTTTGTTGTGTGCAGCTGAGGCGTCGACCAACTTGGGGCCGATCCGCCACGCATTGTCCGGCTACGTGGCTCAATGCGGCTTTGCACGTTGCCTGGCGGGTTTTGGGGTGCCAGCGGGGTGCTGTTGTCCAGTGGGGTGATCGCCGTGCGCCGGTGTGGTGGTTTTGGCGAGGACCTCGGCGACGTGGGCCCGTTGCTCGGCCGTTTGTGTCGCCTCGGAGATCTGTTTTCTGAGTATATTCTTGGCCAGGTTCAAGCTGTTCAATGTGGCTTTCAGGTGTACCACCAACCGCCGGCTCTGCAGTGCCTGGGTCAGCCGTTCAACCGAAGCATTCGCCGCAGGTGGCGTTACCCGGCTGCCTGGCAGTTGCTGGCCGGCGCTGACCGGCTTCGTGGCGGCAGCGCCATAGTCTTTCCGCCACTGGCCACGTTGGTGGTTGGCGCCTTTGCCGGCGACGATCGTCATGAGTCCGTCGAAAAGGGCACCGCTCGCCTGCTGACCAGCTGTGAACGAATCGCCCTTTTGCAGGGCCGCAATGCTGTCGTTCAGTTGCTGGATGACTTGCAGTCCGCCCATCAGCATCAGGGTGCCGTTCAGTGCGGTCCCTGCCGGCGGATAGACTTCGGCCACCAGCAGGATGCTGGCCACTGCCATCACGGTGCCGAGTTGTTTGGGGTCGTGGAGCATGCCGGCACCAGACTCAAGCAGGTGGGTGGCCTTTTGGTGCAGCCCTGAATACAACCCCGTGCCGAAGTTTTTGCCCAATAACTGCTGCAGTTTTTGATCCGTACTCGCCATGAACTGCTTCACCTGGGTCGGTTCTGAGCAGGTAGACAGTGATTTCAACAGACCCAGGCTGAAGGCGACGGCGTTGAACTGTTGCTTGAGGATGGTCAGGGGGATCTCTGGCCGTTGGGGAGCCGGTTGGGGCAGAGGCAGTGCCGGCTCGAATGCTGTCTGCGGGTACGTGCCGCAGGTGGCCTCATCTGTTGGCCTGGTTCTGGTGCCTGGGGTCAGTGGCGGTGTCATCGCCAGTGACGTGGGACCGATGGTCAGCGCTGGCGGACCGACGGGCGGTGCGATCGGAAGTGGGCCGGAACGGATGACTGTGCTCAAGGGCGACACCTCACTTGGAAGATGTATGCCCGAAACTAGCAATTAATGATCATCAAAAAATGAACGGTAACCGCGTGCCGCCAAAGGATCTCGCGACACCCTCCAAACGGGGTCGGGGGCCCGCAAGGGCCCCCGATGGTGGAGATGGCGAGAATTGAACTCGCGTCCAATGGTCGGACGCCCTAGGCGTCTACAAGCTTAGCTGATGCGCTCATCTCGATCCAGTGAAGTGCACCTCAGCAAAACTCTACTGGACCCAGCCTGTGGTTGTCGGTACCATCAGCCAGGCGGGCTTTCAGGACTTACCCACTGTCCCCGTGGGCGGGTACCCCCTAGTTTCATCCCGTGGGCGGGGGCTCCACGAGAGGCTCCCGCTATCGCTGTTTAGGCGACGGCGCGGATGGCCTGACGGCCACCCACCGAGGGGAGAGCAAACGTTTTGGCGTTCGCGTTTGGTTTATTGAGCCTGATTTTGCGGGGTCGGACTCACTCCCGGCTTGCATCCTAGGGAACCGGATCACCGTCGAAACCGTGACATCCCCCTGTAGTACACAACGATAGCGTACCCGTCACCGGGAGTCAAAGGTCGGTGCCGTCCTGCATGGTAGGATTGTCCCCTCGTCAGGAGGTGGCACGATGCTTGAAGTTGCCCGTCAGCTCGCCCATTACACGCTGCGCATGCGCGGGGTGGGACACCATGAGCAACAGGTCATCGGCGCCACAATGCGTTACTACCGCATGGGCAAAGGACCGCGGCTCGTCATCCTGCTGCATGGACTCGGCGATTCCGCCACGAACTGGCGGGCGGTCGCCCACGGGATCCAGCAACACGCGGAGGTGATTATCCCGGATCTGCCCGGCTTCGGCCGTTCCAGCCTCCCGACCGGCGACGTCTTTTGGCCGCACAGGGCCTACCGCAAGGCCCTTGTCGAGTTTTTGGAGCCCTGGGCCGACCGTCAGCCGATCATCGTCGGCAACTCGATGGGTGGCTGGCTCTCGGTCCAGATGATGCTGGACCGGCCCGACCTCTGTCAGCGGGCCATCCTGATCAATCCCGGCGGCGTTCTCGTCCCGGAGCCGGAAATCGCCAGAGAGACGTTCCGGGAGTTCCTGGCCACGGCAGACGGCCGGGTCATCCTCGCCAAACTGCTGCATCGGCCGCCCCAAGCCATCGGCCTGTTGGCCTCGGGGATCGAACGGCAGATGCGGTCACCCGTCGTGCAACAATTCCTCAGCACCATCGAGGATGCCGACATCCTCCTGCCGGCCGATCTGGC
>JACMPN010000119.1 GCA_014377495.1 Candidatus Sericytochromatia bacterium | reverse complement strand
GGGTGACGGCCGCGCCGTGCGCACGTTGTGGGCGCGAGTGGTCAGCGCACTGCACAAACCACGGCACGGCCGTCACGATCATGGGGTTAGCGGGCTAACTGCCTGAACGCGGCCGCTCCACCGAGACTGTGCAGTGTGCCGATCGCGGTCTGCCACCGTCCGTGCTGTGTGATGCGGGCGCCGAGGATGCCACCGGTGATGGGTGCCATGGCGATGTCGAGGCCGTCGACGGTGAGCAGCGACTCCCATCGTTCCCGGCCGGTGAGTGCCTGCCGGGTGCCGGTCGTCAGCATTGGTCCGCCCGCTACCCACTTGCCGAGCGCGCCTCCGAGTGCTTCCCATGCAGGCTCAACATCTTGGGGGGCTTCGGGCACAGGTGGCAGACCGGCCACGAATGTGACGATCCCTGCGGCGGGTGGGTCCTCGCCTGCGGCTTTGCCGAGCGTTACCCGGTCGAGCAACAGCCTGTCGAGTTTGTCGATGGCGCGGAGCGTTTCGACGTGCGCGGCTGCCTGCTCGGATGTTGTCCAGCTGTCAATGTTCAGGGGCGCGCCAGGGCGGACGATGACGAATTGCTTCCAAACCTCGTCCCATTGCGCTGCGAGCTGGTCGCCCCATGAGACTGATGCAGCTCGGGCGGCTGCGATGGACTCGGCGACCAGTAGGGGGCGGGCTTCGCGCGCCGCTTCGAGGAGGTCAGTCTGGGCGCGGGCATCGGATGCGATCCTGGCCAGGGAGGCGCGCAGTTTCTTGGGGTCGGGTCGGCTGACCGGCAGAGTGGACCGCTCGATCTGGTCTAGCTCGACCAAGGCGGTCAGGGCCTCGGTGACGGGCTTGGGGATGTCGAAACCGTAACCGGTGGCGACCGCGGATGCGGCTCGCGCGGCGTCTACGGCAAAACTGCGCAGCATGTCCGGGGGGATGAAGCTCATTTCGTTCTCTCCTTGTTTGGGTGTTGCGGGCGAGTGCGGTCGCTCTCGTCGTGGTGGTTTAGGGGGGCGTTGGGGTCTGGCCGGTTCGATGAGATGGCTCCGCTGAGGATCGCGTTGGATGCGAGGCCGCGGCGGACGAGCTCGCTTGCCAGGGCGTTGTAGTTCACAGCGGTCTCGCCCTCTTCGAGCTCGGGTCGTCGTGTGGTGCGTTTGCGGCTGTAGCCAATGGAGTTGCGGCGCGGGCTCATAAGGCCACGCCTGGGCGCTTGACGTCGCCGTGGATAAGTTGCCGCTGAATGGCGTCGAGAGTCTGGTCGACGTCACCGAACGCGCCGTCCTCGGCAACGATGTTGGTCAGTAGGACTGCTATGGCCAGGAGTGCGCCGAAGGTATCCATCAGCGTTTGCTCGGTGGGGCCGTCGCTGATGGCGGCCATGATCGCGTCCACATGACGGCTGTCGGCGGCCATGAATGACCGGAGGAGCCCGGTCGCTCGCATCACTCCGGCCGAATCGGTGATTGCGGTTGTCATCACGGCATCAGCCTCCTGTCGGCAGCCAAGGCGATTTGGTTGCCGTCGAGGATCATCGGACGGGTGGCGAGGGCGCGGACCAGCGCGCGGATGGTGTTCGGCCCCAACTCAATCGGGCCAGTCATCCCGGGTGCGCTTGCCCCGAGCCTGCGTCCGGTCTCTTCCCAGATCGCGGTTGAGCGGGCGCGCTTGCTCGGCGCAAGCGGGATGTACGCCTCGCCGCCAGTCTCAGGCTCAGCCCATAGACGCATCGCGCCTGCGGGGGCGATCTGTGCCACATGGCTCTCGCCGCCATTGGCGAAGGCTCGGATGCCAGTGTTGAGGATGTTGCCGTTGGCGAATGCTCGGATGCCGCCGTTAGCGAAGGCGTTGAGGATGCCCCCGTTGGCCTGCTTAACCGGCCCCACATTCGACGTCCGGTTGATGAGGGTGTTCGTCCGCGTGGTGAAGGTCTGAACCTGGATCGTGACAGCCTTACCGTGCAACACGTCGATCTGACGCTGCAGTGCGGCAATCGCTGCCTGCCCGGCCGCTGTGTTGGCGGTGATCCCCGGGACCTTGCCCTGCCTGATCGCGTTCATCCTCGCCGTGATCGCAGCGACCTTCGCCTCAGCGGGATTCTTGTTGGCGTCGATGATGGTCTTGACGCTCTTGGGGATGGCCAGCAACTGCTTCATGTACGCGTAGGCAGCGGACTTCGTGCCGTTCAGCCTGCCGACCTGTGCCAGCAACGCAGCCGAGTTCGTCTGATACTTGGCCGTTGCTGCAGCGACCGTCGCGCCGTTCTTGATCTGCGCGTCACGCTGAGACTGGAGGCTCCCAACGACAGCCTCGATGGACTGCCTATCGGTAATGCCCGCCTGCGTGTGCTGGCTGAGTGTGCCGTTGTTCTTCTTCAGGGTCGTGTTCATGGTCAGCAGCGCCTGGTCGTAACCCGACATCGCGCCGGCCAGTTGCAAAGCGCGGCTGAGCTCGGCATCCATCGCCGTGTTGAGGGCGTTGATCGCGGTCTTCTGTGTGTCCGTGGCGGTGGCCGCGTTCATGTTCGCCAGGGCAAGAGCGGCCTGAACGGGGGTTGCCGCCTGTGTTGCGTG
>JACMPN010000118.1 GCA_014377495.1 Candidatus Sericytochromatia bacterium | reverse complement strand
CTTCTTTGGCCAGGCCGAGGATGATCTGGCTCAGCTGCAGGTCCGTGCGCAGCTCCAGATCCACGTGTGGCCGGCCAAAGGCGGCCAGGTCCCCCCGCAACAGCGGGGAGCTGAAGAGGCCCATGGCCTGTCGGGTCGACGGTGCGTGCGGATCGATCCAGATGATCACATCCGGCTTGGTTTCGGCCACCGCGGCGCCCAAGGCCTTGCAGGCCAGCAGCAGGGGCGTGTCCGCCGTCGCATCGAGCAGGCCTTCGGCCGGCAGCAACTCGGCCCCATGGGGCATCACCCCGGCAAAGACGATCCGACCGGACATGGCAGCCTCCTCCACTGAAATTTCAAGTAAATGGGCCTTGACGAACCAGGGCTAGATCGGGGCCATGTCCCAGGAGTCGACGGCCTCGACGATTTCCTGGGCGATCTGATGGATGGGGGCCACCTTGTCGGCATTGCCGGCCTCGATGACCGTACGCGGCATGCCGTAGATGGTGCAGGTGCTCTCGGACTCGGCGATGCATTTGCCACCCACCCGCTTGAGGTCGGCGACACCCCGGCTGCCGTCGTGGCCCATCCCCGTGAGGATCACGGCCAGGGTATCCCGGCCCCAGACGGGCACAGCCGACATCAGAGTCATGTCCACGGCCGGCCGCACGCCCCATAATGGCCGGTCCGACGACAGGGTCACCGTCCCGTCCCGGCGCAGCAGCATGTGGAAGTCACCCGGGGCGACCAAGGCCAGGCCCGGCTCCACCCGATCCCCCTCCTGCGCCTCGCGTACAGTGATCGCACTCATTTCGTTCAGCCGCTTGGCCAGACTGGCCGTAAACCCGGGGGGCATGTGCTGCACGATCAGGATCGGCACGGGGAAGTTGGCGGGCAGGGCGGGCAAGACCGTCTGCAGGGCCCGGGGCCCGCCCGTGGACGTCCCGATGATCACCCCACGCAAACGGGGCCGGCGCAGCGACGGTCTCGGGGCGACAGGCCGGATCACGCTGCCGGGTCGCAAGGCCAGAGTCTTCGTCGAGGCCTGACTGGCACCGATGATCTTTTGGGCGATCTCCAGGCCAAAGACCTTGGGATTGATCGAGAGGATGCCGCCCGTCGGTTTGCCGACACAGTCGACGGCGCCCATTTCCAGGGCCCGCATCGCCGTATCGGCACCCTGCTGGGTCAGGCTGCTGACCATGACGACCGGCAGCGGACATTCCTTCATGATGCGGCCCAGGGCGGTCAGTCCGTCCATCACCGGCATCTCGACGTCCATGGTGACGACGTCGGGCTTCAGCTGCTGGATCTTTTGCAGGGCCTGATCACCGTTATTGGCGGTATCGACGACCTTGATCTCCGGAAACTGGCTCAACACGTCGCGCAATAACTGCCGCATGAAGGCGGAGTCATCGACGATCAGAACCCGGATTGATTTCACTTGCACATCCCGTGGAGCCACTGCTTTCCCAAGTATACCGACCGGCCCGACAAATTTTTGCCGTTTCGCCACAGCGACCCGCCACCGACTCGCACCGTCATTTCACGGGACATTCAACGCCGGGCCAGACCGGGTTATTTTCGGAGAGCGGACCATTCCACCGTCGTTGCTGATGAATGGGGTCGTGCGCCCACTCTCCACGGGCGTTTGCGACCAACGGCGACCCGCTCGGGCCCGGAAGGCCTGATGCGATGCATCCAAGCCGTTAGTCCGCATGGCAAGACGGGCTGAAAGCCGCAATGTCGCTCGGTTTGTTTGGACAGACACCCCGGCATGCGTATACTGCTGGGACTGCCGTTGCTGCATCACGGTGAAAGGGAATCCCATGGACGAGCGCGAAGTCAAAAACCAGATCCCCTGCGTGATCGAATCCGGCGTCCTGACCAACTACCGCGACATGCAGCGCATCCTGCGGGACCTCGGCCACGTCCGTTACGCCGAAGTGGTCGACGGCGACGTCCGCCACGAGGGCGAAGGCTACGTGATGAGTGTCGTCTCCAACGGCCACAGCGCCACGGTCGTCGCCCACAAGCGTCTCTATCTCAACGTCAACGGCTTCGAGTACCTGCGCCTGGCACCCATCGATCATCAGTCGACCGCCTTTGAGCTCGTCGACAGCTGCCGCACCCTGCGGCTGATCCCCCAGGTCGATCCCATCGCCGAGTGCCTGGCCGACGACGACATCGTCGAGGCCGCCCGGCTCCTGGAAGACCCCCTGGACACGGATCTTTATGCGGAAATCTACGCCGACGACGACGACGCCGTCGACGGTGGGGTGGCTTAGCACCCCGCCAGCGAGCCGAACCCTTCCGAAGCCCCATAATCGACGGCGTGTCCACCACGGATCGTCTGACCCGCTCCCGCTCAGCGATGCCCCCCCACGAAACCGTTACAACGGCCCGCACGACGGGTAGACTGCCTTCATGGCGCAAACAACCACCAAACCGGCCCAGCCCCCCGAACAACTCAGCGATCCCGCCCAGGACTCCGCCAACACCGGCTGGATCTGGCCATCAGCCTCCGATCCCCGCTGGCCATTCGCTGGCACGCTGACGCTGTATGCCATCCTCGGCACCACGCTCCTCGGCTTCAACCGCAACCCGCTGCAGATCCTGATGACCATCCTCATCGGCTGCCTGCTGGATATGGGACTGGCCTGGTCCATCCGCGGCCAGAGGATCATCCCCCTGAGCGCCTGGATCAGTTGTACGTCCATCGCCCTGCTGCTGAATTACTCCCACAACTATTACATGCTGCTGTTGCCGGTGCTGATCACCGTCGGCTCGAAGTACGTGCTCACCTTCAAGGGCCGACACGTCTTCAACCCGTCCATGTTCGGCGTCGCCATCAGCCTGCTCTGCGCCAATGAACTGATCACGGCCGCACCTGCCTACCAGTGGGGCGGATCGCTCGCCATTTCGGCCTTCATCCTCATGGTCGCCCTGTCCCTCTTTGCCTTTAAGATCCGCAAAGGAGCGCTGATCGTCTCGTTCCTCGTGTTCTACACGCTGCAGACAGCCCTGCGGGCCTGGATCATGCGCCATCACCTGCCGCCGGAGACGCTGTTCCTCGGCACCCTCACCTCGGCACCGTTCTTCATCTTCACTTTTTACATGATCACCGACCCCCAGACGTCCCCCAAGACGCCCAAGGGACAGATCATCTTCGCCTTCGTCCTGACCTGTGTGGATCTGGTCCTGCACAAGTACGAGAGCGTCTTCACGTTCTTTTATGCGGCCCTGATCATGGCCAGCGGCAAGTTCCTCTTCCTGCATCTGCGGGAGATCTACCGTGAGGGGCTGTTCCAGCGCCTGCGCACGGCCCTGTTCAACCCACGCCAGGGTCGGGCCTTCGGGCTGGTCGGCGGCCTGGCGGCGATCATGGCCGGCGCCTATGTGCTGAACTCCAAGCCTGCCGTCAGCGCTGTGGCCATCGGCTTCCAGTTCGAAAACATCCCCCCGGCCCAGTCCGGTATCCACACGACCATGGGCAATGCCCTGAACGAAGTCGATCCCCGCCTGCGCCACATCGCCAAATGGCTCCTGTCCGTGGGCGACGCCGTGGCGGTCGGGGATTTCGATGGCGATGGCCGGCAAGACCTGTTCTTCACCTTTCCGATGAAACAGCATGCCGATCGCAACGCCCTCTACCGCAACCTCGGCGGCTTCCGCTTCGAACGCG
>JACMPN010000117.1 GCA_014377495.1 Candidatus Sericytochromatia bacterium | reverse complement strand
TGTCCTGGCTGTTGGCGACGGCCTGATCCATGCCCCGGATTTGAGACCGCAGGGTCTCGCTGATCGCCAGACCGGCAGCGTCGTCGGCAGCCCGGTTGATCCGCATGCCCGAGCTCAAACGCTCCAGGGACTTGCTGAGACCACTGTTCTGGATCCCGAGTTGCCGTTGGGCATTCAGCGAAGAAACGTTCGTGTTGATACGCAGAGCCATGGAATTCCTCCTTGATACACATCACCCGGGATATCCGTATCCCAGATTCGCTGCAAGATGCTTATGCGCAGCGTTTACCGTCAGCGACACAGAAAGTCGGTGCGGTGGTGTGCAGGGGGGAAAAGAGAAGAGCCGTCGACAAGTCGCAACGGGTCATGGTCAACCTCCGTGAAAACCTACCGCCAGACGTCCTTGCCTAGCTTCCCTAACACTAAGCGGTCGATGGCCGAATTGCAACCCGCGCCCGCCGATTTTCCAAAAAAATGGCCCAAAGGACCATCCGCTCGACCGCCTGGCGGCTAAACAACCCGTTCGGTTAGTGCGCCCCGGACAGGGTTGGCGCCGCATCGGCAAGTTCCACGTTGGCCGCCTGCTGCGCAGCATTGAGCCGGATCACGGCGAACAGGAGGACCACGGCGGCGACCATCTGATGGGGCACGAGCGCATCCCCGAGGACTCCCCACGTCACCACCAGGGCGGCGACGGTCTGCAGCATCTCGCAAAACGCACTGACGCTCGCTGGTGTATGGGACAGGCCCTTGTAGTAAAAGACGAGGGGCATCGCCCCAGCGAACAGGGCCAGGAGCAGGAAGTCCTTGAACAGGCTCGCAGACAGCAGGCCGCCCTGTAGCATGGCCGGCGCTGTCGCCAGAATCTCGTCGAATTCAGCCAGGGACGGGGGCTGTCCCTGCACGAGACAGAGGATATAAATGCTCAGCGTGCCGACCAGCAGCCGCGCCCCCGCCGCCGCCATCGGCGGGATCTCCAGCAGGGCCCCCCGCCCGAACGCCGTCGACACCCCCCAACAGAAGGCCGTTGCCACGATATACGCCATCCCCAACAGCGTGTTGCCCTGCCAGAGATCACCCACATGCTTGACGCTGAGCGCCGCCCCGACCAACAGACAGAGCCCCGCCCAGAGGGGAAAGGCACGGGAGATCTTTTCACGCAGCAGGAAGTACGCCATCAAAGCCCCGAACACCGGCTGCACGTTCAGCAGCAGGTTCGCCGCCGTAGGCGCCATCAGTCCCAGACCCTTGGTGAAGGTGTAGCCCCCCAAGGCCGACCCGAGGATGCCCGAAAACGTCAGAAAGACGTACGCCCGGCGCGAGTGCCCGAGGATGCCCCGCCACTGGGTGACTAGGACGGGCAACATGACCGCCAGAATGAAAAGGTGTTCGTAGAAGACGAGGAGGTCGGCGGAAAACCGGTGATTGAGATGCACCCGGTACAGGGTCTCCGTGCCCCAGAGACAGGCGCCAACCGCCACGAAAATCGGGCCGAGATAGCGCCAGTTGGTCGGGGTCGTGACGGGCGGAGAGGTATGCATGGCGCCGCTCTACCGGGCGCCGGCGGTCTGTTTGGCCAGAAAGGCGGCGACGCGGGTCTCGAACTCGCCATGCACGCTGCTGGTGACGATCCCGTGCTTTTCGACCTGCAGGTGCTCCTCAAGTCCATGCAACAGGTCGTTGGCCATGACCAGCTTCGCCCGCCGCAAGGCTTCAGCGGGTCCGGCCGCCAGTTCCGCCGCCCAGGCCTGCAAGGTCGACTCCAGGGCTGCGGGCTCACAGAGCCGGTTTGCCACTCCCCAGGCCAGCGCCTCATCGGCGTTTAGCATCCGGTTCGTCAGCATCAGCTCCATGGCTCGATGCTGGCCCACCACCCGGGGCAGGAAGAACGACCCGCCGCCGTCTGGTGTTAGGCCCATTTTGGTGTAGGCCATCGTGAACCGGGCATCCCTCGCCGCCACGACCAGGTCCGAGGCCAGGGCCAGGCTGAAGCCAGCCCCCGCCGCCACACCCCGCACGCCGGCGATAACGGGCTTGCCCGAGCGCAACAGGACCGACAGCCCCTCATGTAGCATGCTGACCATCCGATGAAAGAGCGCCTGCCGCTGGGACGCCGGGCACTTGGCCATCGCCGCCACATCGCCGCCCGCCGTAAACGCCTTGCCGGCGCCCCGCATGGTGATCACCCGGACGGCCGGATCCGTCGTCGCCTGCACCGACAGGTCCCAGAAACGCTGGAGCACGTCCGCATCGAGGGCATTCAGGCTGGCCGGCCGATCGAAGAGAATCTGGCCGACCCCATCGACCACCGTCAACACCACGCCTTGCTCAGCCATGTCGCTCTCCTTATAAGCCATCGTCTTCGATCAGCCAATTGCAGCAGCCCGCCGCACCAAGACCGGCACCGGGCGGGACCTGACCAGGATACCATTGCGCCGGGATTGGCTCGGGTCCCCCATGGTAGGCTGGCGTGAATGGCCCCGCCGGCCCAGATCGCTGCCGGCGTACGATTGCGGAGACCCCACCATGGCCCTGAGCAAAAAACAGATCATCGCCACCCTGGAACAGATCGCCACCCTGATGGAACTGGCCGGGGAGAACCCCTTCAAGTCCCGGGCCTTTGCCAATGGGGCCCGGACCCTGGAGCAGACGCCGCAGGACCCGGCCGCCCTCGTGGAAAGCGGTGAGCTGCTTGCGGTCAAAGGCATCGGCAAGGGCCTCGCCGAAACGATCACCGAGCTCGTCAAGACTGGCCGCAGCAGCGCCCATGACGCCCTGACCCAGGAGATCCCGGCCGGCCTCGTCGAAATGCTGGCTGTCCCGAACCTGGGCCCCAAAAAGATCCGGGCCATCCACGACGGTCTGGCGATCACCAGCATCGGCGAGTTGGAATACGCCTGCCTGGAAAACCGACTGGTCGCCCTGTCCGGCTTCGGGGCCAAAACCCAGGAAAAGGTGCTCAAGGGCATTGACCTGTTCAAGCGCAGCCGTGGCAAACACCTGTATGCCGACGCCATCGGCGTGGCGGAGCGGCTTTTAAGCCAAGTACGTGCCCTGCCCGGAGTCGATCGGGCCGAGTTGGCCGGCAGCATCCGCCGCCGGGTCGAGACGAT
>JACMPN010000116.1 GCA_014377495.1 Candidatus Sericytochromatia bacterium | reverse complement strand
GCACGACGATGACCCCGGTCGTGGCCAACGCCGCAACCCGGATTGAAGCGCCTCTCCAGGCGACCACGTCGCCAACGGCGACCCGGAACGGTGCAGTATCCGTACCCGGACTGCTGACCACCGTGACGGTGGCGGCGCTGCTGACAGAATCGGTCTCCCCCTGCTTAGGGGCAACCGTCCGGCTGCCCAAATGGTACGTGAGGGTGGCTTTTTCATCACTGGCCAAGAACACCGAGATGGACATGCCATGCTGCGGGTCGGTGCCGTCGACGATGTTATCCATCGCCAACGAAAGATGGTGGGCAGCAGTTTCCAGGATTGCCCTCTTGCAGGTTTCGACGCCGCTGCGGGCATCGATGCCGGTGTCTTCAGCTTCGCGTGCGACATCACCCAAGCGGTTGGCGACAACCGCCCTGATCTGGTCTTGGAGGAGGACCCGTGTCTCCGCAAGAAAGGCCGGTAGATTGGCGAGCTTCTCAGGGTGATCTCGGAGAGTCAGCTCCACGTGCCGCGGCAAGTCTCGGCAGCATCGGGCCAGTTCTTGCCCAATTTGCGTGGTTGCCGTCGACAGGGCTTGGGTCACCTTTGGGCCGAGAGGCTGGTCGTCTGCACTTAACGCGATGAGGGCTGCCTTCAGGCTGCTCACCGCCGGCTGGAGGGCGCCTTGCAGTTGTGGCAGCAGACTTGTCGCAACCTGGGTGGCGGCAAACATGAGACGTTCCCGGTGATCGGCACTGAGTGTCGGTGCGGCATCCGTATGGGGCGCGTGCTGGATGGATGCGACATCGCTGGGCGCCATGGACGAGGGCAACGGACCGACTTCATGGGATTCCACCACGGTCCCAAGGCCTGAAGCCGGCCCGATGGCCCCATGCGCCGAAGGCGTGCCCGAGGGTGGTACATAGGGTGGTGTCCCGGAAACAGCGAGATCAGACATGGTGTGAACTTTCTTGAGCAGATTTCCTGCTGACCAACGCAAATGGCCCGGTTGATACCATTAAACCCCGCCCATTTTGATCTCAAACGCGTCCGCTGGCGCAGGGGGCTGACCTCCCAGGCCGCCGCATGATATTTAATTATTCCACACCGCTCGACAAAGGGTGCCACGCCCTGCCGGATCCCACACGCCGGGCCATGGTGGACCGCCTCAGACGTGGACCCGCCACGGTCAGCGAGTTTGCCAGGCCTCTCGCCACGACTCTCTCCGCTGTCATGCAGCACGGCTTTGTTTCCCCCACGCACCGGCGGCAAACGTGGGCGTTGATGCGGTTTTGACAACCACTGACGGCAAAAGGCCCGGCGCCCTCAGTGCAAGGGGCCGGGCCTTTGGGGATGACTGATTAGGGTGTGGGGGGCGCTTCAGGGGTGGCCGCCGGTGCCGGCGTCGCCAGCTTGGCCGACTTGGCCATGTCCAACTCAGCCTGGCTGATGGTCCCGTCCTTGTTCGCATCCATTTTGTCGCTGGCAACCTTTTTCAGGGCCGCCTTGGCCTGCTCGATCGTCGCCCCGGCCCGACGGGCTGGAGACACCGGACCACCGGCACCGCAGCCGACCAAGGCCAGGCATGCCAGGAGCAGGAGTTTGTTGATCACGGTGGGGTTCCCTTCATCTCGCCAGTCCCCTCTCTTATCGGGCCAAACACCCCGCGGGTTGCCCAAGACGGCTATAAGGGCGGGTTAAGCCTTGGTGCATGGCAATTTGGCGGCCGACCGGCATTGGGGATCGTTCTGGACGGTCTAAATCATCGCGTCCCGCAGCAGCATTTCGGGGTCCTGCCTCACTGGGTGCCGGGACCTCCGTCCATGTAAATCATGGTGCCCGGCCTCTCTGCAACGCGGCTGCGGCCGCGCGTCCGGATGGTCAGGTAGTCGGTGGGGAACGCCGGCTGCTGCGGGCCGGGCCCTAGCGGATCAGGCCGTTCAGGTCCTCGACAATGCTGTTGCCGATGCTGATCAGCTTGGAGGTCGAGGTAAAAACCTTCTGGGCGATGGTCAGCTCCGGCAGCATGTCGGTGACGGAGGTGTTCGACTGTTCCAGACTTTGGGGGATCAGGGTGTTTTCGGCGCCGAGGGTGCTGCTGCCACGTGCCTGGATGCCGAACGGGCCGATCTGGGAGGTTTTCGCCTGACCGGCGAAGCCCGTCTGCAACCGGCCGGCGGCATCGGTGTATACGAAGCGGGACGAGCCGGCGGACTTTTGCAGCCCCCCCGGGTTGGCGGGCGTGACCAGCCCGATATGGATGCCGGTGGCGAAGGGTGGGGCGGCGCCGGCGGTGGCGCCCCGGGACTGATTGATCAGCTGGCCGGTGCCGTCGAAGGTCAGTTTGTCACCGGGCATGGGCCGGTATGAGGGGGCCGTCGCTGTCAGGGTCAGGATGTTTACCCGGTGAAAGCGGTTACCCAGGCTGTCGGCGATGGTCTCCAGGATGCCGGCGCTGCTGCGGGCCAGGTCGGCGGCGGGATTGATGGGATCGGTGAAGTCGGTGAAGGCTTCGGCCAGGGTGCGCTGCACGTGGCCCAGGACGAGGGCGACCTTGCCGTGGAGATTCTTGCGGTCGCGGACGACGCTCATGGCCACGCCGGTGACGGGGCTCTTGGCGTTGACGGCGTCGGCGATGAGCCGGGCGTTGTCGTAGGCCGTGTTGCCGGTCGTGTTATTCAGGGCGGTCAGGGAAAGGGTGATCAGTGTTTCCACGCCGTTCACGGCCCGCACGGTCATCAGGGGCAGGTTGCTTCCGCTGCGCATGTTGGCCACGGCAATGGCCCCACCGGCCAGATAGCGGGTGGGGATGGCCCGGTCCTGGGCCCCGGCCGCCGCTTGATCGAGAAAGGTGTAAAGGCCGGTGCTGGTCCGGTCGACGGTGTCGAAGGCCGAGAGGTAACGGAGCCGGCTGTTGGCAGTGTCGGCAATCCAGACCCCGAGACCGTCGGCATGCACACCCCCGCTACCGCCGAGATTGAGTTGGGCACTGCCCGGTGCGCCGCCGTCACCGCTGAACCCCGTGCTGTCGCTGCCGGCGAGGCGGTAGATGTAAGTTGCTTTCATGGCTCGGCCGTAGTACTTCCCGGCGGTCTTGGGCACCATGTAGACATTGCTGCCGGTCGTGCAGCCGAAATAGAGGTTCCCGGCCGGATCCAGGCTGATGCCGGTGGGGGATGCGGTGCCGGCGGCCGTCGCCGGGGCATTGTCGGAGGGGGGCGAGCCACCGGGAAAGCCGGCGATCGTATAGACGAAATTGGCGGTCATCGACTGCCCGAAATAGGTGCCGCTGGCCTTGGGGACCATGCGCACCCGCCAGAAATCGGTGAAATACACGTTGCTTTCGGCATCAAAGGCCAGGCCCGTGGTGCCCCGGATGTCGGACGTCGTGGCCAGCACGTTATTGCTCCCGTAACCATTGGTCGCCGGCGTCCCGGCAATCGCGTAGGCGGTGCCGGTGGTCATCACCTGCCCGAAATAGGTCCCGTCGGTGCGGGGGATCATGAAGACGTTGGACGGGTTATTGAACGGAACGACTTGGCCGCTGTTGGCGAAGAAGGCGTTGCCCTGGCCGTCGAAGGCGGCCGTGCTGATGCCGGTCAGGGTGGGGATGGTGGCGGGGCTGGCAACCGTGTAGCCCCGATTCGCCAGCATGGCCTGGCCGAAATACGAGCCGGCCACCTTGGGGACGACGATCACCCGCAACAGGCAGCAAATGAGCAGGTTGCCGCTGGTATCGAGGGAGATCCCTTTGACGCCGTTCAGGCCGGTGGCCGTGGCGAGGCTGCCCTCGCCGGCCCAGACGTTGCCGGAGTTGCCGACGATCGTGTAGATCCGGTTGGCGATCATGGGGATGCCGTAGTAGGTCCCGTCCAGCCGGGGCACCATGCGGACGCGCCCGCTGGCAAAGCCGCTGTTGTCCGAGAGGAACAGGTTGCCGTCCGGATCGGTGACGACGTCTTCGGGGTTGAGCAAGGTGGCCGCCGCGATGGGCGTCCCGTTGGCGGCTGTCGCCGCTACGCCCGTCCCCAGTACCGAGGCGATGGTGTCGGCTGCCATCGAGCGGCCCAATACCGGGGATACCGACACGGGGAACGACCCGGCCAGATTGGCCGACCCGACCCCGACATCCCCCAGGGCGGTGCTGGCGGCGGTGATCACCGGCAGCGGCCCGGGGTTGATGTAAGAGCTGCCGTCGGCCGGTACGATCCCCTTGGTGTC
>JACMPN010000012.1 GCA_014377495.1 Candidatus Sericytochromatia bacterium | reverse complement strand
GAGACCGAGCCTGGCGCCGTAGGGCAATGCCAGGCAAGGCACAGTGACGACGCGTACGGGGTAGTCCGGTGAGAAACTGTAACGCAGTCCTGGCGCAGCCATGCGGTGCCAGGCGACCGATCGTTGATTGAGATAGTCTCTAAGCCTTGGGGTGCCGTCGGGCGCCCTTGTTCCTTGCAGCAAAAAGGCCCCCAGTTCGGGGGCCTTTTCAGTGTGCCTAAAGCGCCGGATTAGCCACCTTCGAAGGTCCTGGCCCGATACCTGCCCATCAACTGCCGGTACTGCGCCCGCTCTTCCGCCGTGATCTGGCCGCCGCTCTGTTGCTTCTTTAAAATAGCCAGAGCGGCCTGCAGGTCAGGGTCCGGGTCATTGACATCGACGGTCACGCCAGCGCCCTTGCTGCTGCCGGGAGCCGCTCCCACGTCGTTGCCACTGCCGGACTCGCCCTTGAGCAGGGCATCGAGTTCCGGCGTCACCGGGACTTTATTGGCGATCTTTTCGAAAGCTTCCTTGTCCTTGGGGCTGAGCGTGCCGGCCTCGTAGGCATCCTTGTTGGCCATCAGCCAACGGTACTGCGGCACGTCGACCGCTTCGCTGGACCAAGTCGTCTTCGGGGCGTTGCCGCCCTTCGCGGAGGTGGAGGTGGAGGTGCCGGTCGCCTTGGGCGTCTTGCCATTCGTGACCGGTGCCGAGACATCAGGATCGGCGGGAGCCCCGCCACCGATGGTCAGCTGGAAACCCTTCGGCAACAGGTAGGGGTTCGGCACCATCGTCGTGCCGTAGTACTCATTGAACTGCTTGGTCATCTGGGGCCGTTGGGCCTGCCAGGAAGCCAGGCGATCCGCATTGGCGTCGTAGATCGATTTCCAGTTGCTGCTGCTGCCAGTCAGCTTTTCGGCGATGGACTGGAACGTGTCACCCTGCTTGACGGCATATTGGGTGGCGGCAGGGGCGCCTGGCGCTTCCTGCGTGCCCGCCGTCTGTTGGCGGCCCCGGATGGCCAGGTAATTGTGGTACATGATCCCGGGCTGGTTGTCGAAGGCGTGGGGATTGGCGTTCAGCTGGGCTTCGAAAGCATCCGCCGCAGCGGCTTCGGCTGCCGACACGGGACCGTCCCCACTCGCCGGCTGACGCAAAATCGCCAAGGCATCGTTGCTGCCGGGTGTTGGAGTGCTGCCCGGCGTGGCCGGTGTACCGACGACTCCGCCGTTGGCGAGCAGGCGCTGCCGGACGTCTTCGTAGAATTTGCGCTGGTCGGGCGTCAACGGATACCCCGTGCCACCCTGGCTGCGCGGGGCCATGATCTGCTGCATGTGCTTGTAGCGGGCAAACTCATCCTGGGTGACGGCCGTGCCACCAGCCCCCGTCGGTGATTGCGGCACCGTGGTACCACTACCCTGGACAGGTGCCTGCGCCTTTTGCCAGCCCGGCGTGGCGGCTGCGTCGGTCAACGGGCCGGTGGGCTTCCAGCCGGCTTGAGTGGCCAGCTGCTGCAGGGCGTTTTCAGCTTCGGGGGTCATCACGTCGCTGGCAGCGTACGAACCGTTGCGATCGACGAAGCCGTCCGTGAGGTTCGTCCGGGCCTTCATCTGGCGCACGGCGACGCTCGTGTTGAAATCAAACTTGCCGGTAACCGGCACGGAGACGCCGACAGCATTGAGCTTTTGCTGCAGCGTGATGATCCGACGGCGATCGGTGGCCCCGGGCATCAGGTAGTTGAACTGGCGGCCCCGGGCAATGTGCTCGGCATAGATCGACCGGTTGTCGTTGCTGCCGGCGATATCGGCCTTGGACGCCTGCTTCTTGTCGGAGCCGGTGACCAGGCCGGAACCACCCGGAACGCCACCACCACCGGGCGTACCGCGGAACTGGTCGAGGGTGTAGGTCTGCTGACCCCCTCTGGCCGGGGCGATGGTGGTTGCGGTCTGAGGTGCGGCGCCAGAACCGGGCAACGGCGGGATAGATGCCAGCCGATCTCGATTGACTGAATTACCCATAATGACCTCCGACCTAATCTCTTGTGACCTACCGGGTTATCCGCCCGGCAGGGCCGTTGCTTGCGAAGTTTCGGGAATATTCGATGATTCTTAATAGTAGCTTAGGCAGATCTGCCATCGGCCGCCGTTCAGGGACACGGCCCCGGATCGGCCGGTCGCATCGGCCTCACCTACGGACTCCCTACCCGGTTTACGCGTCGTTAATACAACCTGCCCCGCCGGAGTCCGGCCGTTCCTGACGCAATGGCCGTAGGGCCCGACCGCGCACTGCCCTGCCGAGGGACGTATGAAAAAACGGCGCCTGCCAGAAGACAGACGCCGTCAGCCGCAGCTGGGTCGTTTTAGTTGACGCCGAACGTCTGGGAAGCGGAGTCACGCATGGCCAAGGACTTCAGCGTGGCCAGATCGCCACCGGGCGGGTCCGTCTTCAGCGTGGTCACCATCACCGAGTAGACCTTACCGTTCTGCACGCCTTCGTTTGCCGTGGGCAGGGTGCCGCTCAGGGACGCCGGGACGACGACCGTGGAGCGGGTGCCGAGGGCGATCGAGGCATCCTTGGTCAGGGCACTGTAGGTCAGCTTTGTGCTGTCCGCACCCGTCTCACGCACCTGGATCCAGTAGTAGTCAGCGCTGGTCACCGGCTGCCAGGCGAAACGGACTTCGTCGGACCGGCTGACGAAGGCATTGTTTGCCGGAGAGGTCAACGAGGAAGCGGGGATGTCGCTCGCAGAAGCCAGACGGATGGTCTCCGAACGGGTGGGCTCGACCAACCGGGCGCCTTTCGCATCGAACGGCGTCACGGAATACTGGTAGGACTTGCCCTGCAGCACGTCACGATCGGTGTAGGTGGTCTCGGTCGGCGTGGCCGTCCTGATCCGGGTGGAGCTGCCGGCGTCCATGCTGCGGTTGAGATCGACCTGGCTGGTCCCGCTGGGGATCCCCCGCCAGTTGACGGCGATGCTGTTGTACGTCGTTCCGTCGTTCTTCATTTGGGTCAGGCCGATGACCGACACCCCGAGGGGGCTGTTGGACGCCGGGATGGTGGTCGGCGGGGCACCGGGGCAACCGGCGATCAGCGCCGTGGCGGCCAGACTGACACCGGTGAGACAGACAGCGGTAAATGCACGCATGCTAGTGGTCCTTATGCTGGCGGATGATCGCAACAGGGTCACACCCCGTCTTGTTATTAGTCGATTGACGAAGCAGCACTGAGTGAAGTTCCCGCAGGGCCAACTTGTGGCGGGACGAGGCACTAGGCGCCGTTGTCCCGGGTATCCTACCATGGCTGTGTTTTGCCACTTACCCATGGCCCAAGGAGAAACCCGTTCCATGACCCAGACTCAGACCGTCCCCGATGCGTTCGGCCGATTCGGCCCCTTCGGCGGTCGCTACGTCCCTGAAACCCTCATGGTTGCCCTTGAGGAACTGGAAGGGGCCTGGACTGCGGCATGGCAGGATCCCACTTACCGCCAAGAATTGGAACGGTATTGGAAAGACTACGTGGGCCGGCCGACGCCTCTCAGTGAGGCCCCACGGCTGAGCGCCCACCTAGGGCGGCGGGTCCTGCTGAAGCGGGAAGACCTCGCCCATACCGGTGCGCACAAGATCAACAATGCCTTGGGTCAGGGCCTGTTGGCCATACGGATGGGCAAGCGGCGCCTCATCGCCGAGACGGGCGCCGGCCAGCACGGCGTGGCCACGGCCACCGTTGCGGCACTGCTCGGCCTGGCATGCGTCGTCTACATGGGTGAGCTGGACATGGCCCGCCAGGAGCTGAACGTGTTCCGGATGCGTCTGATGGGTACGGAGGTCCGTCCGGTATCGGCCGGTTCGCGCACCCTCAAGGACGCCACGAGCGAAGCCATCCGGGACTGGGTGACCAACGTCGACGACACGCACTACATCATCGGCTCGGTTGTAGGCCCCGCCCCCTATCCGTACATCGTGCGCGAGCTCCAGTCGGTCATCGGCACCGAAGCCCGGCAGCAGTGCCTGGGGCGCCTCGGCCGGCTGCCGGACGTGGCAGTGGCCTGTGTGGGTGGTGGCAGCAACGCCATGGGCCTGTTTGCGCCTTTTGTGGCGGACGCGGGTGTCCGCCTCATCGGGGTGGAGGCGGCCGGGGAGGGCATTGAGACCCCCAAGACAGCGGCCACCCTCACACTGGGGACGCCGGGCGTCCTGCACGGCAGCATGAGCATGGTTCTGCAGGATGACGACGGGCAGATCCTCGAAGCCCACTCGATCTCCGCCCGTCTCGATTACCCGGGAGTCGGTCCCGAGCACGCCTGGCTCCAACAGACCGGCCGGGCAGAATATGTGTCCATCACGGACGACGAAGCCCTCGTCGGGCTGCAACAACTGGCCCGCCTGGAGGGGATCCTGCCGGCCCTGGAAACGAGCCACGCCATCGCTTATTTGGAAAAACTGGCCCCCACCCTGCCGGCAGATCAGGTCATCCTCGTCTGCGTCAGTGGTCGCGGCGATAAAGACGTGCACACCATCGCCGCCAGACTGGGAGGCCTCAATGCTTGATCTCACCGCTATCTTTCAACCGGACCGTCCGGCCCTGATGCCGTTTATCGTGGCCGGACACCCGGATCTGCCGACATCCGCCCGGCTGCTCGATGCCCTGGTGGCCGGCGGTGCCGACGTGATCGAATTGGGCATCCCGTATGCCGACCCCCTCGCCGACGGCCCTGTCATTCAGGCGGCTGCAAACAAGGCATTGGCTGCGGGGGCGAACCTGACCGCCGTGTTCAAACTGGCCCGTGACTTCACCCAGCGGCAAACCGTGCCGCTCGTCCTGTTCACGTACTACAACCCCGTTTTCCGTTTCGGGATGGCCAAGTTCGTGGCCCAGGCGACAGCCAGTGGTGTGCACGGGTTGATCGTCCCAGACCTGCCGATCGAAGAATCGGCAGGCCTGCAGCAGCTATGTACGGATGCCGGCCTGAGCCTGGTCTATCTGGTCGCCCCGACGAGCTCGCCCGACCGCCAGCGAAAAATCACCGCGACGGCAGATTCGTTCGTCTACGTCGTCTCGTCGACGGGCGTCACCGGGGAACGGGGGCAGATCGCCAACCAGCTGTCCGACCAGTTGGCCACCCTCAAGACGATGACCAAACAACCACTGGCCGTTGGCTTCGGCATCAGCACGCCGGAGCAGGCGAAGCAGGTGGCCGACTGGGGTGCAGATGGAATCGTCGTCGGCTCGGCATTTGTCCGCCTCATCGAGGAGGCCGGACCGGAAGCCGTCGTGGCGCTGACCCAGCGGGTCCAGGCATTCCGGAAGATCCTCGGTTAACAATTCCTCAGGACAGCCAAAGGGCGGCAAAGGCGAACGCCACGATCAGCACGACGAGCACGTCGGTACGGGGGTTGCGGCCAAACATGGCAAAGCCCCCGCGGGTATATACGGCGATCGCCGCCAGCACCAGCACGAGGGTCCCGATCACGTCCCATCTCATGGATCGGATGCTAGCCGGGACCGCCGGTGCGGTCAAGGAATCCGGGATGCCGGCAAGCCGGCTCCCTTGCTGCCGGTTCGCAGTTAGAGTCTAATCGCCAGAAGCCCCGGGACACGATGCAACGTGCCCCGGTGCTTTTGCGGCGATCCAACGGCCAGGCGGCGCCGCTGGCGAATCGACCGACCAATGCCGGTGTTCAGGTGCCGAGATACTCGTTCATGATCCAGTGCTGGGCGCTGGCCTTTGACCGGGTGCCCTTGGGAGCCGGCGGCGGCGGCGGCGGCACGGGCTTGCCAGGAGCGGGAGATGCACCCTGGTTGTCCTTTTGTTCATAGCTGACCAACGTCTGGATGATCCCGGCGTTGTCGGTGAGGATCCCCAACTCCCGGTTGGAATCCATGCTGCCCCGGGTGAGGTTGGTCGAGCCGATGTAGGCCCGGATCCCGTCCGCCACGATGACCTTGGCATGCATGCCGATCTGGCGGGCGAACTTGATGTCGGTCACGCCGTATGCGGCGAGGCGCTGGACGATAATGTCGTCCGGCTCCACGTCGCCAGGCCGCTTGGGCTCAAAGTGAGCCATCGTGATCCGCACAGTGACGCCGCGTTTCACGGCCATCCCCAGGGTTTCCATGACGTCCTGGTCGTTGAAGACCTCCATCTGGATACCGATAGACTTTTTGGCAGAATCCAGAATGCGGATGATCTGGGCGCGGGAGTTGTTGGCAAAGCGGCCCATGCCGGGTCCGACCACCAGATTGGCGGAAAGCGTGCGGAAGGGCGTGCCTGACCAGTCGGCCTGGAAACAGGCTTCGACGTAATCAACCTCGGCCTTGTTCTTGTTGACGATCAGATATTCCCGGTTCTTCGTGAAGGCGGAGTTCGACATGTTCGCCGTCATGATCCAGGCGACCTGACTGGCCGTGCCGGCATCAATGACGATCGACTTCTCGTGGGTGAGGTTGAACCATTCACCAGACCCGGGATTTTCTTTGTTCTTGGTCCACTGGACTTGCACGCCGGCCGCTTCAAGCTGCTTGGCAGACTCGGCGTTCCGGGGGTTGTGGACCTTCTGCAGGTTGTCGGGATCGGTGCTGTCATAATTCCACTGTTCCATCAGCAGCTGGACGGCGGGTTTGCCGTCGACCGGCTTGAGCCGCTTGGCGGCTGCAGCGAGCGCCGCAATGACCGATGGATCGGTGAGCATGTACATCTTCATGTGCACGGAGGTCGTGGCGCTGGTGATCGCGCTGACCACGGGACCGACGCCCGCTTCGGGTTCGACGATCATCTGCAGCTTGGAGCTGGTATATCCCAGGCCCTGGACCCCGTTGGCGCTCGGCAGCGGTGCGATGAGGGAGGTGCCGCAGCCAACGACGAGGGCGGCCAACGTCGCGGCCATCCCGCCGGCGATCTGTTTCCGCTTCGTGCCAAGACGCATCGTCATCCATCCCCCTAACCTGACCCCGGTGTCGTACCCTGTTCCTATCGTAACCTTCACCTCATAGCTGACCTAAGCAAACCTTAAGCTTCGGTAAAGGCATGCCCAGTCATAGGAGTCTCCATGTACCGCGTCCTGTTCGTCTGCCTCGGCAATATCTGTCGCTCACCGCTGGCGGACGGCGTGCTGGCCCACAAGCTGAGTCTGGCCGGACTGGCCGGACAGGTGGCTGTCGATTCCTGTGGCACAGGAGGCTACCATGTGGGCGCACCACCCCATTGCGAGTCGATCCGCGTGGCGGAACAGCACGGGGTGCCCCTGGCCCATCTGCGGGCCCGACAGGTGACGATCGGGGACTTCGAGGCCTTCGACCTCATCGTCGCCATGGACCGTCAGAACCATCAGGACCTGCTCGCCCTTGACGCGTCAGGTCGCCTGCACAGCCGGGTGTCGCTGTTCATGTCCTATGTCCCTGACGCAGCCGATCAGGACGTGCCCGATCCGTACTTCGGCGGCTCCGAGGGATTCGACGATGTCTATGCCCTGGTCGATGCCGGCTGCGACACCCTGCTGGCCGAGATCCGGCAGAGGCTGGCAGACAGAAACCCATCTGCGCCCCATTGACCCTGTCGGTAACCAAACGTCAAAAAGGAGGCCCCCGCGGGCGGGCGGCGGGGGTTGTCGGGCAGCCGCCCCAGGGCCGCGCAATGAAACGCAG
>JACMPN010000115.1 GCA_014377495.1 Candidatus Sericytochromatia bacterium | reverse complement strand
TGCTCACCGGCCTGCAGCAGCACCTCCGGATTCCCCACCGAGCCCGAGGAACGGTCCCCGTCCGTCAGGGCAATGTGCAGATCGAGCGGCTCGGCCGTGACGGCATAGCCGACAATCGAGACGCCACCGACGGCCCGGGCCGCCCCGATGCTGGCGAGGATCAGGGGCAGATCCCCCTCGGCCCGGCGATCGACGATGAGGCCGATCCGGTTGCTCCGGCTGGGGCGCAGGGCGATACGGTCCGCCAGGAGGGAGTCCAGCAGCCAGCCGTCGACGTAGGTGACGCCGGGGGCCGGGGCGAAGAGCGAGGCGGCGTTGAGGACGTTGGGATGGGTGAGGACGACGTCCGCCACGGCGGCCAGGGCGTTTGTGGCCGGGGTGGCGTCCCCGGCGTAACCGCCGACAGCAGCGCCGATGCCGGTCGGCACGATGTGGACGACGAGAAACGGGGTCATGCGGACGGGTCTCCGGGGACAGGTGGGGTATGCCGGGCAATGGGGATGGTCCGCAGCCGCAGCCAGGTGATCCAGACCGGGATGATCAGGACCCACCAGCCCCAGAACGCCCACCGTTCCCCCAGGCTCAGGATGCCCCGGCCCAGCAGCACGTAGGCCCCGAAGGCCGCAAACGTGCCCGAAGTCCATAACCAGGCGGCACGCCAGGGCCAGCCGTCTTTGACGGCCAGATGGGCGCCGACCCAGAGCAGGCCGGGCAGCAGCGCCAGCCAGAGCCAGGTGAGGCCGATGCCCCCTGCGACAGACGCCAGCATCACCCAGACGAGGAAACTGGCCAGCCAGGCACCGGCAGGCACCGGCTTGTCCTGATCGAGGAGCCGGCCGACGAGGCGGGCACCGACTAAGGTGGCCGGCAGGGCCGTGCCGCACCAGGCGGAAAAGCCGATCAGGTGGGCCCCGATGTCGACGGCCGCAGCCGGCAGCGCCACGCCGGTGAACAGGACGGCCAGCGGCAGGGCCGGTCGGAGACGGTGGAAGGTCATGGTCTAGGGTCTGGGGACGGGTGGTGCCGAGGGCCGGGCATCGACGTCACCGTCCCGCTGGAAAGCCCGCAACAGCTGCATCACCGCCGTGGCGATGGCGTTCCGGTCGGAGCCGGAGGTGATCGCCACTTCGTAGGGCACCGGCGACGGGGAGGGGATTTCCGGCACGATCACGCCTGTCGCCTTCGTGTCGCCCCGCCGCCAGAAAATGGTCGCCGTGCCCCCCCACCAGGTGACGGTACCGGTCTGTTCGTCGCCGTTTTCACGCCACTGCCAGATCGGGTCGCTGCCGACATCGGAGTCGGAGCCGGGCCGGCGGCGGTCCGTGGTCGGCGGCGGACCGTCCACGCGGAACAGGCCGATGTCCTTGGCTACCTTGGCGAACTCGTCCCAGTTCTTCAGGCCGGGCGGCAGCTCCATCTTGCGCAGCTCTTCGTCCGACAGGTCTTTGAACTCGGGGTACTTGCGCAGGATCGCCACTTGATCCGGCTGCGGCCGTGGCGTCGGGGTCGGTCGCGGGGTCGGCCGTACTTCCGGGATCCGGGTCGGTCGGGGCTGGGGCTTCTGGGCCGGTTTGACCGGGGCGACGGGTGCCGGCTTCGGCGCTGCCGGTTTGTTGGCCACGGTAGCGGGTTTCTGAGCGACGGCTTTGGGGGCCGGTGCCTGGGCGGGTTTGCTGACAGGCTGCGGGGCGGGCGGCTTGGGCTGCGTGGGCGCCACGGGTTTGGTGGGCGGCCCCTTGGGCGGCGGATCGATGAGACTGACCTGGATGCGGGTGCGCGGCACATTGGCCGTAGGTGGCGCACTCGGCAGCAGCAGGAGGGTTCCGACGACGGTCAGGTGTGCGAACACCGACCAGACGAAGGGCCATAGGCGTTGTGCACGCCCAGAGTCTTTCGACACGGTCCGAGCGTTCCCCTTTCTGTCCGATGCGATCCTGCCGAAAGCTCCCTTAGGGGCCATGCCGATCGGATGACTCCAGCCTATGCGACCCGCTTGCGTGTGACAACACGCCTGACCTCTTGCTAAGGTGACCCTCAGAGCCAACTCGGGGAGAGCAAACATGCACCGTGTCTTCACTTCGGTCGTCGCCATCACCGTCATGCAAACGGCCTGGGCGCCCATCGCCATGGCCCAGCACACCCCTTTCGACCTGCAATACCGCGACAAGGTCCTCACCCCGGCCGAGATCGCCATCCAGCGCTACAAGCGGCAACGACTGTCCATCAGAATCGACGGCGACACCTGGACGTGCGTCCAGGGGATCAACGCCCCGATCACCGATGAGCAGCTCCTGCAGATGGCCGGCATGGGCAGCCGCCTGAAGGATCAGAAGACGAAGGACCTCTACGGCGGGCTGATCACCGTCTCCGGTGCCCTCATCGGGATTTTCGGCATCCTCACCCTGGCCAACATCATCCCGGTCGGAAATGACCTGCGGCTGGTCGTGGGTTTCAGTTCCCTGGGCCTGGGGATCGTCACGGCCGCCGCCGGTGAGCTGCTGTTTCCGATCCAGTTGCCGAGTGACCACTTCATGACGATCGACGAGGCCCGCAACGCCACCATGGTCTTCAACGCCCGCACGAAAGCCGATCTCGGCCTGCCGCCCGAGACGCCGGATTAGCGTCAGATGCCCGTGACCCACGGCACCGATGCTCGGGATAATTCCCTGGCACGATGGAGCCGCAAAGGGTTTGTCGTGCCACCAGAGGGCATGACCGCATGAGGGGCACTTTCAGCGCATGAAGGCACGGTTGCACCAGTCCCTGTCCCGGTTTGACGTCACGTCGCTGCTCGTCGTCGGCGACGTGATGGTCGATGAGTTCGTCCTCGGTGAGGTGCAGCGCATTTCCCGGGAGGCCCCCGTGCCGATCCTGGAGTGGATGTCCCACCGTCAGGTGCCGGGCGGGGCCGCCAACGCCGCCGCCAATGCCGCCAGCCTGGGCGGACGGGTCACCGTGGCCGGTCTGATCGGGGCGGACGGGGCGGGTGACAGCCTGCGCACCCTGCTCATGGACCAGGGCATGGACACGTCCGGCCTGCTCGTCGATCCGTTGCGCCCGACCACCGTCAAGACACGTATCTCCGCCACCAGCAAACAATCCGTCACGCAACAGGTCGTCCGCCTCGACCGGCTGTCCCGGGCCCCGATGGACGCCGCCACCGAGTTGCAGTTGATCGCCTTTATCGAAGCCCGTATCCCGGATGTCGATGCCGTGCTCATCTCGGACTACGAGAGCGGTGTCGTCACCCCGCCGGTGATCGCCGCCATCTGCGCCGCCGCCCACCGGCACGGCAAGATCCTCGCCGTCGACTCCCAGGCGGATCTCGGCCACTTCCAGGCCCCCACGATCGTCACCCCAAACCAGCCCGAGGCCGAGCGGGTCGTCGGCTACACCTTTCCGGACGTGGAGACGCTGACCCGCGGCGGCCGGGAGATCCTGGCCCGCAGCCAGGCCACATACGTCCTGATCACCCGCGGGGCCGAGGGCATGGCCCTCTTTGGTGCCGATGGCCAGGTCACCCTGATCCCCGCTTACAACCGCTCTGCCGTCTTTGACGTCACCGGTGCCGGCGATACCGTCGT
>JACMPN010000114.1 GCA_014377495.1 Candidatus Sericytochromatia bacterium | reverse complement strand
TCGAGCATGCGGGCGGCAAAGGCGATCGAGGTCGTGCCTTCCGGGATCGGCACCCAGACGTAAAACGTGGAGGCAGCTGAGACCTTTTCCCAGCCCAGCTGCTTCAGGCCTTCCAGGAGGATCTGCCGGCGCCGGTCATAGAGGTCGTTCAGCGGGCCGAGGTGGCCCTGATCGCCGAGCAGGCCCGTGATCGCCGCCTTCTGGATGGCCTTGAAGGCGCCGGAGTCGACGTTCGTCTTGATCACACCCAGGGCGGCGATGACTTCGGCATTGCCGACGGCCATGCCGATCCGCCAGCCGGTCATGTTGAACGTCTTGGACAAGCTGTTGAACTCGATGCCGACGTCCTTGGCACCCGGCACCTGCAGGAAACTCGGCGACCGGTAACCATGCGGCCCGATCTCGGAGTAGGCCAGGTCATGGGCGATGACGATGTCGTACTGGATGGCGAAGCTGATCGCCTCGGCGAAGAACTTCGCTGTCGCCACGGCCCCCGTCGGGTTGTTCGGGTAGTTCAGATGCATGATCTTCGCCCGCTTGGCGATGTCCGTCGGGATCGTCGAGAAATCCGGCAGGAAGTCCCGCTCGATCGTCAGGGGCATGGCGTAGGGCTCGGCGCCGGCCAAGCGGGTACCGACCCCGTAGACGGGATAGCCGGGATCCGGAACCAGGGCGATGTCGCCGGCATCGAGGAAGGCCAAAGCGATGTGGGCGATGCCCTCTTTGGACCCGATCAGGGCCATGACCTCGTTGTCCGGGTTCAGGTCGACGCCGAAACGCCTCTGGTAATAGGTGGCGACAGCCTTGCGGAACTCGGCGGTCCCTTCATAGGGCGGGTAGTTGTGGGTGCTGGGATCATCGATGGCGACATGGGCCGCCTGCACGATCTCGGATGGCGTCGGGGTGTCCGGGTCACCCACGCCAAGGTTGATCACGTCGACGCCCCGGGCGAGTGCGGCGGCCTTCTTTTTATCGATTTCGGCAAAGAGATAGGGCGGGATCGTATCCAGGCGACGGGATTTACGCATGCTGCAATGTCCTTTCAGGCCACACCCGGTGTCACGGGCATGCCTGAAGGATCGCAAGCCCGCGGAATAACGGCAAGCACTAACGGCCCCGATCCTGGCGGCTCCGGCAACGATGCGGGACGGCCCGGCGGCCCCGGCGCGACCTTGCGCTGCACCCCCCGCGAACACCGGCTGATTTCACGTACAGGCGATGTCCAACCTATCCTCTGGGAGTACGACCATCATGGGCACCACCCTCACGGCACCGGACCTGCCCGGCATTTCCGCCTATGAAAACCAGGGCGCCGGCTGACTATCACAGAATTAGACGCGGTCGGGCGGGGGGCGAAATAGCAGCGGAGAAAATTAAACTGACGTTCCGGAGCGGCTATTTTGCCAAATATGTCAGAAAAATTAGGAAAAAGCGAAATAGTTGCCGCACAAAACAACACGCAGATCAGCCGGCTACAGCATTTTCTGGCGGGACACATCCAATCAGCATGTTGTATTTGTTATGAATTTTTGTTACAATCAATCGGGGACTAATGAAGCGGAACGACACATCAGAATGCCCGCCGTCACTGCCGTCAGATTTGTCGCCCGATCCGTTCCAGTAGGAGTAATTCCCACTGACGTCAGGTTGCCACGATGCCCTTACTGTAGGTAAAATCCCAGCACTTCCTATCCGAAGCACCCACCAAAGTTACCTCCCCGCCAATTGATTGGCATCCGGGAACAAAACGAGGGTTGCGACGTCACCTAGGGCGTGCAGTTGCAGAGAGCCTGGCTAAGCGCAGTGCTGCCAACGCCCGAATCCCCAACCAATTCCGTTCGAATACATTACCGGGCCATCTGTGCCGGCAACCCACGACTAGAGAAAGTGTGACGTACTCAATGAAACTAACTTCCACCCAGAACATGCGCTCACGATTGATCGTCGCCGGCACGCTGCTTTCTCTGCTGACGCTGACGGCCTGCGCTCCGAACACGATGCCAGGCACGACCGATCCCCATTACCTGACGGGCGGGGCGTACGGGATCGGCCTGACGGGCCCGGCTGGCCCCACCGGCGCGACCGGCTCTACGGGCGGCACCGGCTCTACGGGTAACACGGGCGCCACCGGCGGCACGGGCGCCATCGGTGGGGCATCGGCGGCGCCGACGGTTCCGACCGCTACGCCGAACCCTAACGCAACGACAGTTCCCACATCCCCGACCCCCACGCCGACAGCCATCGCCTCGGTGAGCCCGACGGCGCCTGCCACCGTCGTGTCGACCACCCCGGCGAGTTCCGCTCTTTCGGTCGCCACCAATGCGAACCTCAAGGTCACCTTCAACCGGCCGATGGAGTCGTCGACGCTCAACGCCTCGACGTTCACCCTGGCACAGGGCTCGACGTCGGTGCCCGGCAGCGTGACCTACGCCAACAATGTGGCGACCTTCACTCCGACCAGTGCCCTGACCGCCAACACGGTCTACACGGGCACGGTCACCACCGGTGCCAAGGATACGACCGGCAACGCGCTGTCCGCCAATTACGTCTGGAACTTCACGACGTCGCAAGCCCAACAGGGTGCCGGCCCCCAGGCAGTCGCCCTGAGTGCCACGCTCAGCAAGTACGCCGTGATCGCCGGATCGACGGTGACCAACACCGGTGGCACGATCGTGACCGGGGATATCGGGCTCAGCCCCGGGTCGGGGTACGTTGGCTTCCCGCCGGGCACCTTGAACGGCGCGCTGCAGATCGCCAATCCGGAAGCCGCTCAAGCCAAATTGGACCTGACCACCTCCTTCAATGACGCCATGAGCCGGTCCGGATCTCCGATCGCCGTGAGCGGCAACCTGGGCGGGATGACCCTCGTTCCCGGCCTGTACTCATCGAGCACGTCGCTGGCCATCTCATCCGGTGATCTGACGTTTGATGCCCAGGGCGACGCTAACGCCGTCTTTGTCATCAAGATGGGCTCCACGTTCACCTCGACCTCCGGCCGCAAGATCATCCTGGCTGGTGGTGCCAAGGCGTCCAACATCTTCTGGGCCGTCGGCACCTCCGCCACCCTGGGCACGAATTCGGACATGAAGGGCGTCTTCCTGGCGCAGGCTTCCATCACGCTGGAGACCGGAGCCAAGCTGGAAGGCCGGGCGTTGACCCAGACCGGTGCGGTGTCGATGGACGCCGCCACGGTCACCAAGCCTGCCTCATAAGGCATCAGGCAAACGACACCAAGGGCCGGAGTCTTAGGACTCCGGC
>JACMPN010000113.1 GCA_014377495.1 Candidatus Sericytochromatia bacterium | reverse complement strand
CCGACCGCCTGGATGACCGAGCCGACGGCGGCGATGCAGACGCCGGGCAGGATGCCGCCGAGCACGCCGATGACACTGCCCGTCGTGGCCAGGTAGCCACCGGCGAGGACGAGGCCCCGGGCCCAGGTGGGCCGCTTGGTGGTCGAGCGCAGCTCGCTGTTCAGGTCGATGACGCCCGTGACTGCGGAAAAGGCGGCAAACCCCCGGCTCAACCACGGTGTGGCACCGCCGGCCAGGCGGGCCGAGTGGCCCGTGGCGTACATGATCCCCGTGTAGCCGGAGGTGCCGACGTTGATGGCCAGGCGGCTGAGGTCTGAGGACGGCATCGCCCCCATCGTCATCCGGCTGACACTGCCAAGCTGCAACTCGTCGCTCGCCATGGTCACCGTCTGGGTCCGCACAGCCGGCGCCGCTGCGGGCGTGTAGGCCTGCAGACTGGCGGTGGGGCGGACCGACGAGATGGTGACCATGAAACCTCTGGGAGTGACCTACCCCAATCCAGGCCGGGGGTCCCAAAGGTTATAGACGTAAAGGTTCGGTTAAATGCTGATCAACAAGGTTAAATTCAGCAGCCAGGCAGTGCGCAAGGGCGGAAACCGCCTAGTGATGGGCCAGGGCGCCTTCCCGAAGTTTTTCGGCATCGGCCAAGTCGAGGGCGGCCACGCGGGGCGCCGCGATCTGTTTGTAGTAAATCGTCCCCAAGCCGAAGGCGACGACGGTGATCACGGCGATGCCCGGGTTGTTGATGACGACGGCGGCCAGGCAGACCAGGGCGAGGAACAGGGCGATGGCGGGGAAAGCGGGATAGCACGGGGCCCGGTAGGGCCGATCCAGGTCGGGCTCGCGACGGCGAAGCTGGAACAGGGCGATCATCGAGATGATGTACATGATGATTGCGCCCATGACGGCAATGGTGATGATCTCACCGGTTTTGCCTGTCAGCACGGCGAGCGAGCCGACGATGGCCGGGGCGACGATGGCGGCCACGGGCGTCCGCCGGGTCGGGTGCAGCCGGGCAAAGAATGCCGGCAGATAGCCGCTGCGAGCCAGGGCAAAGACCTGGCGGGAATAGCCCATGATGATCCCGTGGAAGCTGGCCAGCAGCCCGAACAGACCCAGATACACCATCATATGGGTCAGCCAGTGATCCTTGGAGAGGACGGTGGCCAGGGCTTTTGGTAGGGGGGAATCGTCCTTGACCAGCTCCTGCCAGGGGACGACGCCCGTGGTGCAGATGAGGGTGCCCGTGGCCAGGACGACCAGGGTGAGGATGCCGGCGATGTAGCCCCGGGGAATGTCCCGGCGGGGGTTGATCACCTCTTCGGCAGACATGGCCACGCCTTCGATGGCCAGATAGAACCAGATGCCGAAGGGGATGGCGGCAAAGACGCCCCACCAGCCGAAAGGCAGCAGCGGATCCGTGATGATGTTGGCCACCTGGATGTGGGGGGCGGTGGTGGCGAAGAAGATGCCCAGTTCCAGGACGGCAAAGGCGGTGACGACCAGCTCAAACAGGGCGGCGATGCCGACCCCGGCGACGTTCAGGCCGACAAAGACGACGAAGGCGCCGATGGCGACCCCGATGATCGGCAGGGCTGGCACCCGGAAATTCAGATACGATCCGATCGCCAGGGCGATGGCCGGCGGGGCGAAGACGAATTCGAGCAGGGTGGCGAAGCCGGCCAGAAAGCCGACGAAGGGGCCCATTGCCCGCTTGGCGTAGGCAAAGGGGCCCCCGGCACTGGGAATGGCCGTCGACAGCTCGGTGTAGCTGAAGATGAAGCAGACGTACATGACGGTGACCATGCCGGTGGCGATCATCATGCCGACCGGACCGCCTTGAGCCAGCCCGTAGTTCCAGCCGAAGTAGTCGCCGGAGATGACCAGGCCCACGGCGATCGCCCACAGATGGATGGGCGTCAGCACGCGTTTGAGTGCGGCCGGGGCCTCGGGTGTCGACATCGGATTCCCTCTAATTCATGTCCGGCTGGCTAGTGCTAGACTGGCCACCAGCCAGGATACACCGTTCCCGATCCCCACTGCCGTGGAGGTTGCTTCGCCTCAGGTTGCCGTGTCCGTCTTGCCGCAAAAAAAGCCTGGCTGCGGGGGATCGACGGGCCAGCCGGCGCAACCTCCGGACGGCGCCGTTCAGGAGGCAGCATGGCCAACGCAGACCAGATTCGCGCCCAGTTCGAGCGTGACGGCATCCGCAAAGTAAAAGTCGGGGCTTTCGATATCGACGGCATTTTCCGGGGCAAATACATCTCGATGGACAAGTTTTACTCGTCCATCGACGGGGGTTTCGGGTTCTGCGACGTGGTCTTCGGCTGGGACAGCAACGATACCCTCTACGACAACGTCACTTACACCGGCTGGCACACGGGGTATCCGGACGCCCATGCGAGCATCGACCTGGACTCCCTGCGCATCGTCCCCTGGGAGCCGAACACGGCCCTGTTCCTCGGTGATTTCCACCAAAAAGACGGCTCGCCCCTGCCGATCGCCCCGCGGCAAGTGCTGCAGCGGGTCATCGCCAAAGCCGAAAAAATGGGCCTCGTGCCCATTTCCGCCAACGAGTATGAGTATTTCATCTTCGACGAGACGCCCCATTCCATCCGTGAAAAAGGCTTCCGCAACCTGAAGCCGCTCTCGCCCGGGATGTTCGGCTATTCCATCCAGCGGGCTTCGTCGCATGCCGATTTCGTTCATGCCGTCATCGATCAGATGGCCGTCTACGGGATCGAGATCGAAGGCATGCACACTGAGACGGGCCCCGGCGTCTACGAGTGCGCCATCAAGTACGGGCCGGCCCTGAAAGCCGCCGACGATGCGGCCCTGTTCAAGACGGGCATCAAAGAGATCTGCGCCCGCATGGACCTGATCGCTTCCTTCATGGCCAAGCCCAGCGACAAGCTGCCCGGCTGCTCCGGCCACATCCACCAGTCCCTCTGGGATGCGGACATGCAGCGGAACCTCTTCCACGGGGCGGACGGGGAACCTTCCGAGATGGCCCGCCACTTCATCGGCGGCCAACTGGCCCTGATGCCGGACATGATGTGCCTCATCGGCCCGACGATCAACAGTTACAAGCGCACGATCCCCAATACGTGGGCCCCCACGTCGGCCAGCTGGGGTCATGAGAACCGCACGACGGCCCTGCGCTGGATCGCCGGCGGACCGAAGAGCAGCCGGGTCGAGTACCGTCTGGCGTCCGCCGACGGCAATCCGTACCTGGCCCTGGCTGCCTCGCTGGCTTCGGGCCTGTACGGGATCGAGCACAAAATCGAGCCGCCCCCGCCGATCCAACGCAGCGCTTATACGGCTCCGGCTGGCATGTATGAGCCCCTTCCCCATACGCTGGAAGTCGCCGCCGAGCGACTCGCCAAGAGTGAGATTGCCCGGGAGCTGCTCGGTGACGCCTTCGTCACCCATTTCGTCGAGACCCGGCAGTGGGAAGTCCGTCAGTACAACCAGGCCGTGACCACCTGGGAGCTCGAACGCTACATGGAAGTCATTTAACGCCGTTTAGGGGAAACAGTCATGATCGCCACGTATTCCTTTCCCGCCCGCATCCATTTCGGGGCAGGGGCCCTCGCCAGCCTGACGGCGTTTGCCGCCACCTACCGCCGCCCGTTGATCGTGACGGATAAAGGCTTGGTGGCCACCGGGCTGGCGGAGCAGGTGCGGGCGGCTCTGGGGCCGGCGGCCGTCATGTTCGACGGGGTGGATCCCAACCCCACGGAAGCGAATATCCATGCCGGTGTGGCGGCGTTCCGGGAATATGGCTGCGATCTGATCGTCGGTGTCGGCGGCGGGTCGCCCCTGGATGCGGCCAAAGCCATCCGGCTCGCCGTCACCCACACGCTGCCCCTCGTGGCATACGACGACAACACGGGCGGCGACAAACTGATCACGGCCGACATGCCGGACATGGTGGCCATCCCGACGCCCTCCGGCACGGGCTCGGAAGTCTCCCGGTCCGCCGTCGTCACCCTGGACGTCAACGACCGCAAGACCGTGCTCTTCAGCCCGTTCCTGATGCCGACCCTGGCCATCTGCGATCCGGCCCTGACGCTCGGGTTGCCGCCCCGGCTGACGGCAGCGACAGGCATGGACGCCCTGTCGCACAATCTGGAGGCCTACCTGTCGCCGGCCTATCACCCGATGGCGGATGCGATCGCCCTGGAAGGCATCCGGCTGGTCGGCAAATTTTTGGAGCGGGCGGTCCGGGACGGCTCGGATCTGGAAGCCCGCAGTCAGATGATGATGGCCTCGCTGATGGGGGCAACGGCCTTCCAAAAGGGGCTGGGCGTCACCCATTCGCTGGCGCATCCGCTCTCGTCGGTGGCGGGTGTCCACCACGGCACGGCGAATGCCATCCTCATGCCACACGTGCTGACCTTCAACGCCGTGACCGTGCCGGAGCGGTGCCAGGCCATTGCCGAGGCGCTTGGCGGCGGTGGGACGGCGTCTGAAGCGGTGGCCAGGCTGAACCGGGCCATCAGCCTGCCGACCCGCTTGAGTGAGGTCGGTGTCACCCGGGCCATGTTCCCGCAACTGGTCGAGAAGGCGATGCTGGACGGCTGCCGGCACACCAATCCCCGGATGGCGACAGCCGATGACCTGCTGCACCTTTACGAACAGGCGTTTTGACCCAGCCAGGGGGCGGGTGATGATGCGCCCTGCAAAAACGGTGCATCGCACCCGTGCCCCAGGCTGGTCGTCGGTAGGGGAACGTCAGGACGCCCTCAGTAAGTGCCGACTGGATCGCCCAAGCTGCGCTCGAACTCCTGCCGGCCGCTGAAGACCCGGTCGTTGGGGGTGACGAAGGCCCACGTGACCACGTCGGGCCGCCGTCCGTTCCCCAAATGCACGATGCCCTCGATGGTCTCTCCGTTGCCGAGATCGGCGGAGAACCCGGTGTCGGGGCCATGCTGATGGGTGTACCCGTACCACTGCTGTCCCGTCACGGTCTGCAACAGGATACGCCGGTTGCTCAGGAGTTGGATGCTGGCTATGTTGAACTCGGGCCGATGTTGCGAGCCGTAAACGACCCGGTTGCGTGGCGAGATGAGGATGGCTGTGTTTTTGGCCACCAGGGTGATGCCCTGGCTGAGCCTGCCGTAGCCGCCCCCGTAGCCGCTCCCGTATACGGGCGCTGCATACTGGCTCGTCCGCAGGTCGGCCGGTGCCGTCCCCATTGGATTCACCGTATGGCTGCCGCAACCCGCGGCCAGCAGAGTGCCCCCGAGTATGGTGGACCATAGCCAACGTGTCATCGTGGCAATCCTCCCGTGGCCCGGAGCCGTCACGTGCGGCGAGCGGGCCGATGCGCCACAGTCTCGCCGCAATCCTGCCCGGCGACAAGGTTTGGGGTGGGTGAACCTGGCAGCGGCAGCGAACGGGGTGGCGCCGGGATGAGCGCAGCAGTCTGGACGCTGCTGATGTCAGGCTGTGGTGCGGATCGCCCGACTTAAGGCCGCATCGCACCTTCGAAGGCGGCGACGTCCTGAACGTAACGGTTTGCCAGGTCGTGCTGGGCCGGATTCGTGTAAAGCTCGGCCACGGGGTGCTCGATGACCCGGGCAATGGCGGCCGCCACCTCCTCAGGTGTCTGAGGCGTCATCGGACCGGTCAGGGTCGGCAGCGGTTGGCCACCGCCCACGGCGTTTTTGGCAAAATCCGTCAGGACCACGCCCGGCAGGACCAGCGTGACGTGGATGTCAGGATAGGTGGCGCTCAGGTCCATGCGCAGGTTGGCCGTCAACGAGTTCAGGGCGGCCTTGGAGGCACTGTAAGCCGAGCGGAAGCTGGCCACCGGGACTTTGCCCAAAAAGGACGAGATGTTGATCAGATGACCCGTGCCCCGCGCTTGAAAATGCGGCACGATGGCCTGAATGCCATATAGGGCCGATTTGGTGTTCACCGTCATCATCTCGTCGAAATCGGCATCGCTCAGGTCCAGGACGCTGCGGGCGATCCCCTTGCCGGCATTGTTGATCCAGACATCGACATGGCCATAGGCGGCGATCGCCGTATCACGCAACCGCTCGACGTCGGCCCGCTGGGTCACGTCCGTGACGACTGCCTGCGCCTCGCCGGATTCAGCCGCCACCTGTTGCAGCGCCGCTTCGGAGCGGGCGGCCAGGACGAGGCGATGCCCCTGACTTCCGAGCAGGCGGGCCAGTGTGGCACCGATACCCGAACTGGCGCCCGTGATGACGATGGCTTTGCGCATGGTGAGACCTTCCTTGGGGCTTGTCGGGGAATAACTGGCCGAGCCCTTAGAGGCTGCACGGTAAGGTTGGTCACTGTGACTAATGGCTTTGTGGCCAGGATAGCGAATGCTGTTGCGTATGAAAACAGCAAAACCGACAGGACGTCCCCATGCCCTCGGCCCAGCCCAGCTAGACATGCTGGGAAGGCT
>JACMPN010000112.1 GCA_014377495.1 Candidatus Sericytochromatia bacterium | reverse complement strand
TGACCACCCGAGGAGGATCAGCCTGGATGCCTGCCCACATTGCCATCGACCAACAGGCCATCGCCGACTTCTGTCGGAAATGGCACGTTACAGAGTTGGCGCTTTTTGGCTCAGTGCTGAGAGACGACTTCCGACCTGAAAGTGATGTCGACGTGCTGGTGACGTTTGACGAAAGCTATTCGCCGGGCTGGTTCATTGTCACGATGGAGGACGAACTGGCGGCGATGTTCGGACGCAAAGTGGATTTGATAACCAAGAAGGCACTGTATCACCGGATAAGAGACGGGGTGCTTGCCGAGGCTGAGGTCCAGTTTGCAGCGTGATGATCTGGTCTACGTCCACCACATGCTGGAGACAGCGAACAGAATCATTGTCCGCACACAACCGATAGATCGTAGCGCCTTTGATGCTGACGAAGATCGGCAGCTTGCAGTTCTCCATCTGATCCAGGTTTTCGGAGAGTCAGCACGACGCGTATCTGAGCCTTTCAAATCCCGTCATCCGGATGTGCCTTGGCGTGAAATTGTCGGGATGAGAACCAAGATTGTTCACGACTACTTTGAAACCGATTTCGGCATCGTCTGGGACGTGGCGAAAGAGAAACTGCCAGCACTCATCGGGCAACTTAAGGGAATTTTGAGCGGACAAAGCTAATTGCCAGGGACGACAAGCTTGAGGGCGGGCGTGACTCTCATGACCAGGGAGGACGAGACGGGCTTTGTGAACCTCGTCGTCTGGCAGCAGGTCATCGACCAGTACCGGATCATCGCCAAGACGGAGCCATTTCTGGGTGTGAGCGGCAAGCTCCAGGCGAAGGACGGTGTGATGCACCTGGTCGCTGGGCGGCTGTGGCGGCCAACGGGGATCGTGCAGCCGGTGGATGCGGGGAGCCGGGATTTTCGGTGACATTGCGGTCGGCCTGTCATCCGTCACGTCGGACCAGGTGGCCTGCGGCGATGCCCGGATGATCCAGGCCGGTGATGCGGCCTATGGCGAACTGGTCGCAACCGTAACCGCCGTCAACCCGCAGGCAGGTCAAGACGAGGTGACCATCCGTTTTGCCTGGGCGGCCATCCACGGAACAGCGATGCTGCTCATTGACGGGCCGTTGGCAGCGACCGGCGGACGGGCGGAGGACGTCTAATCTGCCACCTTCGCCAGCCCGGTCACAAACCGCCCAAGAACGCTTACGTATCTTTGTAAAGTTTTTTACGCTATGCTTACTGCTTGTGACAGACCTGCACAACGGCAAGGCGGCAACCAATGAAAAAATATGTCCTCACCACCCTCGGCATCCTCATCGCCATGCCGGTTTGGGCCAGCAACATCACGGTCCCGCTGCTGGCAGGCAAGGTGATCGGCAACGTCCACTGGATTACGGCATCGCCGAACATGTCGCTCGATGATCTGGCCAATCGGTACGGTGTACACCCCACCCGAGTCGAAAAACCCAAGACCAATCTGGCGGCGGGCAGTACCCCGGCCAATCAGCGGACCGTCGATCAACGGCTGATCGTGCCCACGTTCTATGGCAACGTTTCCGGCATCGTCATCAATATTCCCGGGACGCGGATCTATTTGGTCGAAAAAGGTAAACTGATCGCCGAATACCCGGTCGGCGTCTCAAAAACAGACTGGAAAACCCCGATAGGCCTTTCCAAAGTCGTCGAGAAGAAGAAGAACCCGGACTGGCTCGTCCCCGACTCCATCCAACGCCAGATGGCCCTCAAGGGCCTGAAGGTGCGCACCAAAGTGGCGGCAGGGCCGGAAAATCCCCTGGGCACGCGCTGGATCGGCTTTTCCACGGGGAGCTTCGGCGTCCACGGCACGCTCGACTCCGACGGGATCAACCGCTACATCTCCCACGGCTGCGTGCGGATGCTGAATCAGGACGTGGAAGCACTGTTCGAGCAGGTCAAAGTCGGGACACCCGTGCGTGTCTACTACCAACCGGTGCTGATGGCCGTCGAACCCACCCACGTGTGGATGTCCGTCTACCCCGACACTTACAAGTTGCGCCCCGACGTCCGCAAGATGGCACATGACTTGGCTACGCAGTCCAAGGTCTCGGACCGCATCGATTGGGCACTGGTCGAAAAAGCGTTGACGGTCAAAGACGGCATCGTCGTGGACGTGGCCAAAGGCGCCTCAACGGCCAAGCCTTCAGCCACTGCACCCGCCACCACCCAGGCACCGGCTGTGACCCCCGCAGCCACCCAGCCACCGGCAGTGGCTCCCGCCAGCGCCCAGCCGCCGGCAGCAGCGCCGGCCGGCGTTACGCCCACCAGACAGCCAGGTGCCCCTGTGCCCCCCAAGACGAGGGCAGGCACCACCCCAGCCGTCGCCCCCGGCATATAGGCTGGGATCCGGGACCGATGGACGGGGGAAATCACGTCGCTCGCTTCGCACTCCCCACCGCAGGACCAGCGGGTATGATGGCCCCATCCGCAGACGCGATGCCCAGGAGGTCTCCGGCGCCATGACGAGCGAGGCCGATCAGGAGGGGCTGTCGACCCATCCTTTCCCGGACGCCCCACCGGGCTTCGTGATCCGGGGGGTGCTGTGGCTGCGTCGGGCCCTGCTGCGTGTGGCGGACCGCCTGGTCCCGCCGGACGTGGTGCTCTTCGAGCATGCCACGGGGCTGGCCGGGACCATGCTGATCGGGGCCGCAGCCCGATTAAGGCTGGCGGACCTGATCGGGGACGGGGCCCGGACTTCCGCTTCTCTGGCCGCCCTGACCGGCACAGATAGCGACGCCCTGCATCGGACGATGCGGGCCCTGGCCACCAAAGGGATCTTCGACCTTCTGCCGGACGGTCGCTTCCGCAACAACCGCCTGTCGGAGCCCTTGAAGTCCGGCAAACCCTGGCGGACAAGGGCATGGGTCCAATACTTCGCCTCACGGTCGAACGTCGCCGCCTGGGCGGACTTCGACCAAACCCTGATCTCGGGAGACAGTGCCTTTGCGCGGGTTTATGGCCAGAGCATCTGGACGTACTTTGACGCCCATCCGGAAGAGCGGGCGCAATTCGCCGAGGCGATGATGGGCCTGACCATCCGGGATGCCCCGATGATCGCCCGGCGATATCCGTTTGGTGAGGTCCACCGCCTCTGCGATGTGGGGGGCGGATGCGGCACGCTGCTGTCGGAATTGCTCATCCGGCACCGGCATCTGACCGGCGTCCTATACGACAATCCGGGCGTGTTGAAGTCGGCAGCCAGCCTATTCGCCGGACGAGGCGTAGCCGATCGGGTGACACTCATCCCCGGCAGTTTCTTCGAGACAGTGCCGTCCGGTTGCGATGGTTACCTGCTCAAGCACGTCCTCCATGACTGGGACGATCCCACCTGTGTCCGCATCCTGCAGGTGTGTCGCCGGGCGATGACGGGGACTTCACGCCTGCTTTTGGTCGAGACGGTGACCGAGCGGCATGCGCCCACCGGCATGGGTCCACTTTCGGACGTCCAGATGATGGTCGCCTGCGACAAAGGCCGGGAACGCAGCGAGGCGGAACTAACCCGACTCCTCATGGCCGCCGGGTTCCGGTTGGCGCGGGTATACCGGGCTCCGACCTTTTCGATTTTGGATAGCCGGCCTGAGCCGGATTACGGGGCGTCGGGCGGTGACGCCGCCACTTTCCACTGATCGATCGGCACGACCTGCGGGGCACCGTCGGCAATGACGAAGGTGGCCACCGTCCTGGCCCAATCCGCTTGATAAGCCGCATCCTCGACATCCGCCGTCACCTGGTCACCCAGGGTATCCAGAGCGAGTGCGCCGAGCGGCCGGACGAAGCAGAGCGCAATGCCCGGCAGCGGTTGCCAGCCTTTGTCCTGCATGATGCCGGTGAACATGGTGACCTGCTCAATGACACCGGACGCATCCTGGACGTAGAGAAAAACCTGTTTGTTCACGGCATCCCCCGGCAAAGTCACATGGCGACGCACGCCACCATACCGCTGAATGCATCAGATGGCAGCAGGATCAGGCATATTCCGTACAGCGGGAAACGCCGGTAGGCGTCAGCGTCGTCGGCACTCACGGGCCTGGCTACGGCATAGGGGCGATGACCGGAAGATTCGCAGACGTGCAGCACTTGGCGGGGGCGAGCAGCTTGGGCCGGACGTGGGCCGTCCGCGCTTCCACATGGACCAGATCGATCGTACGTGCTCGCTGGGCCCCGTCGTGACGGGGTTGGGCCACCCCGTTATGCCGGGGCCGTCCCAATACAGGACTTTGGCACCCCGACGATCCTTGCCGACGAAGACGTACACGTCGCCAGTCAGCGGACCACGACCCAAGGCGTCCGTCACCGGGGCACACAATCCGTTGTGACCGTGCGGGGATCCTCACCCTGGCTTGACTGCAAACCAAGCGCCGGGCAACGAGCCCGAACCGTTCTGCCGGTGACGCTGCTAACATCCGGGAGACTCCCGACCGCCACCACCGACCATGCGGTCATTGAGGGGCACCCGCCTTGCCAGAGCCAGACACGTTGCCCCGCTCGGCCGCTTTGGATGCGGCGTCCTTCCGTCTGGGCGTCAATTACTGGCCAGCCCAATCGGCCATGGGCTGGTGGCAGCAGATGGACCTGGCGGCCGCCGCGACGGATTTTGCCCGCATGCGACAGGCCGGCTGCGACTCCGTCCGGCTCTTTCTGCTGTGGGAGGACTTCCAACCCCAGCCGATGACCGTCGATGCGACGGCGCTCGGCCACCTCGTCTGCCTGGCGGATCTGGCTGCTGAAGCAGGGATCCAGCTGATGCCCACCCTGTTCACGGGCCACATGAGTGGTGTCAACTGGATCCCCGCCTGGGCACTGGGGGGCAGCGACGGGGACAAACGCTTCCGGATCATCGCCGGCGGTGCGTCGGTGACGGCCGGCCTGCTCAACTGGTTCACCGACGAGACGGTGCTCGCCTCCCAAGTGCTGCTGGCCCATACAGCCGCCGAGGCCCTCAAGGGCCATCCGGCCCTGTGGGCATGGGACCTGGGGAACGAAAACTCGAATTGCGTGATCCCGCCTAGCCGGGAGGCGGGCTTAGCTTGGCTGGCCCGGATCACGGGCGCCATCCGGGCTGCCGATCCGACGGCCCGGATCACGATCGGGCTGCACATGGAGGACCTCGAAGAAGATCGGGGCATCGGTCCGGCTGAAGCAGCCGCCCATTGTGACTTTCTCTGCATGCACGGCTACCCCATCTATGCCGACTGGTCGGCCGGACCCACCGACGAGCTGTTATTGCCATTCCTGGCGGCGATCACCCGGTGGTTGGGCGGTGGCGCCGAGGTGCTGTTCGCCGAGTTCGGCCTGCCGACCCGTCGTCCGGGCGATCCAGTCCAACAGCAGTACAGCGAACCCATGCAGGCCATGCTGGTCGACGAATTGGCAGCGGCCGCCTACGTCGGTCGCGCCCTGAAAGCCCTGCACACGGGCGGATCCACGGGGGCCCTCCTCTGGTGCTACGCCGACTATGCACAGGCGCTTTGGGATCAGCCGCCGTTTGAGCAGGCCGTTCACGAGCGCCACTTCGGACTATGGCGGGCTGATGCCAGCCCGAAACCCGTCGTCGCCGAGATCACGGCCTATGCCGGCCACATCCGGATCACGCCACCGGACGCCGCCTGGATCGACCTGGCCCCGGCCGATTTCTACGCCGCCCCCAAAGACAACCTCAAGCGGCTCTATGCCCGGTTTCGCAAGCAGCACTAAACCGATTGATGGCGTCATCAGGCCGAGAGCAGTGAGCGGGCGACTTGGACGTCCGTCCCAAGCGGATAACGTGGCGACTCGGCACAGGACCTGACGGCATCGATCAGCACACCGTGCGGAGTCAGGCGCAACGTCTCATGCCGGATATGGCCGTCCCGCCGCGGCTCGATGGCCCAGCCCCCCAACTCGCCGTCTTAGGATCGCAAGGCGAGCAGTTCAAAGGCGCTGGCCTTCAACAGGGTCATCCAGCCGGCACGTTCAAGGGTTTGTGCATGACCAGGTGCACAGTCAGGTTGGCGGCCAGGCCCTCGGATGTCGGCCGCCAACGCACAGGGTTGGCCGGGTCGGAAGCACTCGACATCAGCGCAGCGTCTGAGTCAGATGGGTCAATGTGAGGCTTCCGCTACTGTCACAACGCCCATTCCGACGGCCGACAGCGTGTCCTGCAGCCCCGCCATTGCCTGACAGGCAGATGCAAACGCATTGTCACGGAAGCACGCGATCACAGTACCAGCCAGTTCATGTCATCGCGCAAACACACAACACGCGCTATCACGGAAACGACCCGCCCACGCAATCGCATGATCACGTAAGTTGGCCTGGATATGGGCGGGGAGGTGAGCGGCGGCGACTGGCCGCGAGCAGCTAGAGGGATCATCAGTCCAGCCATGCATGCCAACAGCGACAGGGGGCGACGATCGGCCATCGGCTGCGCTCCTCTGCTGTACAGCCGTTACCGTGCAATGACCCGGCAAAACCGCCACACGGCACCATTGCCTTGGTATCAGAAACCGCCGAATGATCCTTGTGAAAAATCCCTTAAGATCAGGCACACAATTGCTTGAACTTAAGGGATGTCGGGTTGTCCCTGAACAGCTGGGTCGTAGCTTACTTGCGCGTGTAGGTGTTGTGCACGACGCCCTTTGAATCGATCGCCTGCAACTTGTCGCCGTCGAATCTGAGGATCATCGAGTCGCCCATGGCCTTGATAACGAGGGTCGTGTCGGTTTCCTCACCGTACTCCAGCGGCAGGGCCATCGGACCGATGTCCTTGTCGGACACGACCATTTCGGTCTTGGTGAATTCGTGGATCTCGCCAGACGGCACGTCCGTGCCGGGCTTGAGCATCACCCAGGTGGACCCGAGGATCTTGGCGAAAATCCCGTCGGCCTTGGGCTCGGCGGCCAGCATGAAACTGGCGTGCGGGGCGATGGCCGGGCTTTGGTGAGTAGCTGGCACGGCGGTGTGGGCACTGGCCGCCGTCAGAATCACGGTGGTGGCTGCGAGCAGCAGGGAGGGCACGGGCACAGAAACCTCTTTTGCAACAAACGTAGCTTTAATATGGTCAATTTACTACCGTTCCGGCTGATTGACTGCACCGAAACATCCGCCGGCACAGGCCATCCGCAGACAATCGGGCGACGTGCGGCCGACGCTGCCGGCCGCCTTGGCGAGCCTTACTGGGGACGGCGTGAGGTGAGATCGAGGGTCTGCCCCACCCCCATCAGGTGCAGGCGCAGGTCCCACACCGTGCCGGCACTCGCCTTGGCCATCCGGGGATCGAAGACCAAAACCTTCCGGCGCCCGACGACCGAGCCCTGACCATGATGGACCACGAAAGCCGTCTCTTCGTCGATGCCCACGCCGAACAGGTCCGGATGATCCTGGATCAGCGACAACAGGCGATTTTCGCGGGAGCGGCGCAGAAAGTGCTGATCGACGATACACCCGGTCAAAAAGCCAAGTCCTTCGCGGGTCTTGAAAGTCCCGGGCGCCGTCTCGCCCAGATCGCCATCGCCCGTGAGCATGATCTGGCTCATCGCCGCAGCCCCGGCCGACGTACCGCCGATGACGCCGCCCGCCCGATACTTGGCCCACAGGGTCTCGTGCAGCGGCGTGCCGACGACGAGATCGCCGATGCGGTTCTGGTCGCCGCCGGTGAACCAGAAGCCCGTGCACGAGGCAAGCACGGCCAACCGGCCGGCATCCGCAGCGGAAGCCCGATCGGTGAGGCGGATCGGGACGAGCACTGCGCCAAGCTCGGTCAAGGGTTTGCGCAACGCCTCGATGCTCTCATCGGGGACACCGGACGCCACGGGCAGGACGGCGATGCGGGCACCACGGCCACCGGCAGCCTCGACGAACGCCTTGAAGACGTCCGGCGGCAACGCCCCGCCTCCGGCGATGACCAGCGTCCCGGCGGGTGCCGTCGCGACAGGGGGACGGGCCGTCGTCAGCTCTTTGGCTGACGGCGCCGCAGCGACAGGGATCCCGCCCATCCCGGCCATGGCCAGAGTCACGGCTATCAACCCACCCAACACATACCGTGGTCGCATCATGCGCTGCGTTCTCCCCAATCCGATACGGTCGGCTGGCACGAAGAACAAGGCGTGCGTTTGGCGGCACCCTGAACAATCGCCTTCACGATCCAGCTCACCAGGGATCATACCGGTGAAAGGGGTCAAATGCGTTTCACCGCTTGATAATTCATCCCTGGCGGGCGCCCAGGCCGAACATCAGGACACGCGGTCGGACGCCGCTAAAACTCCAGTTTCAGGTCAGTCCGCAGATCGAGACCGGCCGGGGTCAAAAAGATCTCTGTGACCCGCCGGTCATGGGCGCCTTCCCGACGGAGGATCAGTCCCCGGGACCCGAGGCGGTCGACGAGCCCCGTCACGTTGGACGCATCGCAGGCCAGCAAACTGGCCAACCGGCTGATCGGCAAGCCCCCGTCAAAGCGCAACTGCTGCAGGCGCATCGCCTCGGGCGTCGTCAGTGCACAGCGCTCCGTCTCCGCCCTGTCCCACAGGGTCGATCAGGCAATCACGCGAGCGCTGCCGGCCGTGCCCGGTGTGGCCAAGACCGGCGACACGGCCCCGCCTCTGGGTCGGGGCCTCGGCGATCTGTCGGTGCCGGGCAACGCCGGTCTCGTTGTTCGGGTTGCTGCTTCAGAGGCTGTCCGCCCCGTCTTGCCCTGTCATGAAGGCCGATGCTAGCCTGGGAAGGTTCTTCTGCGGCCGCACCGCCCAAAACGGTGCCCGACTAAAGGAATCCGGCC
>JACMPN010000111.1 GCA_014377495.1 Candidatus Sericytochromatia bacterium | reverse complement strand
TGGCGTTGGCGATCCACCACCACCAGCGGCTCTGCCTGGCCCAGGACGAAGCCGTCCGGGACGGCCTCACCCGTTTGTACAACCACGCTTTTTTCCGCCGGAGCCTCAAACTGGCGTACGACCTTTGGCAACGCTATCAACGGCCGTTTGCGGTGATCATGCTGGATCTGGACAGCTTTAAAGGCACCAACGACCGGTTTGGCCACCTGACGGGGGACGCCGTGCTGGCCGCCGTCGGCCGGCAGATCGCCGACACGACGCGGACGGTGGATGTGCCCGCCCGGTATGGTGGCGACGAATTCGCGGTGATCCTGACAGACACGGCCTACACGGGTGCGATCACCCTGGCCGGACGCCTGGGCCGGGCCATCGGCGCCCTGGGGCTGCCCGGCGTGGATCCGGTGGGCGTCAGTATCGGGGTCACGGTCGTCGGACCGTCCGATCGCCATGGCATCGACGTGCTGCAACGGGCGGATATGGCCCTGCTGCAGGCCAAAGCCCAGGGCAAGAACCGGATTTGCGGCAAACCGATCGGCGACATGTCACCACCCGGCCACCAGGCTGGCAGCAGGGAACAGCCCACACAGGTTTGGCCGGAGTGTCCGGCGGCGCTGGACCAGGCGGAGCCCGCAAAGACAGTCAGCCCGCCCAGTTTGGCGGCATCCTGGCTTCCCTGAGGACCGGCATCATCCGCCCCGCCGACCTGCCGAGGACCCCGTCCCAGGCAGGTCGCCCTCAGGTAGCCAGTCCGCCGGCAGAGACCCGGGCAAACACGACCCGGGCGGCATACACCAAGGCGATCAATTGCAGGGCGGCTCCCAGGAAAAAGGCGATCCCCGGGATCGGCGTCGCCAGGCCCGGGGCCGTGCAAGCGGCGAAGAGCCAGGCGGCGATCAGCGGGGCAATGATCCCGGTCAGGCTCTGCAGACTGGTGAGCGCTCCCTGCATGCGCCCCTGCTCGTCGGCGGGGATCGCCTTGGAGACGATGGCCTGGGCCGCCGGCATGGCCAGTCCCCCCAGGCTGCCAAAGGCCAAAATGGCGTACATCATCCAGCCTTGGCCGGCCAAGCCGAACAGGGTAAAGGCGACGACATTGATCGCCAGCCCGCCCAGGATGGCCCGGCGCTCACCCAATCGGGGCATGGCGGCCCGGATCAGGCCGCCTTGCACCAGGGCCGAACACACGCCGGCCACAGCGAGGGACAGCCCGTTCTGGCCGGGCGTCCACTGAAAACGATAGGTATTCGACAACACCCAGGTCGTCTGCAGGCCCATCTGGGCCATGCTCATAAAGAACAGAGTCACGGCCACCCGCATGACGATGGGGTATTTGCGGAGCGCCAGCAGACCGCCGATGGGATTGGCTTTGTCGGCTGTGAACCGGCGGCGATTCGCCAGTTCGTGGGTTTCAGGCACCGCCACAAGGCCATAAACGAGATTCAGGAACGCCACCCCGCCAGCCGCGAGAAAAGGCACCGACGGGCCCCAACCGCCCAACAACCCGCCGATCGCCGGTCCGACGATGAATCCCAGGCCAAAGGCGGCTCCGAGCAGGCCGAAGTTGGCGGCACGGTTTTCCGGGGCACTGATGTCGGCGATGACCGTGGTCGCCACCGTCAGGCTGCCGCCGGCAGCGCCGGCGATCAACCGGGCCACGAAGAGCCAGGCCAGGCTGGGGGCAAAGGCCGTGAGCAGGTAGCTGAGGCTGGTCACGAAGAGCGCCAGGAGCAGGATCGGCTTGCGGCCGAAATGATCCGACAGGGCACCGAGCATCGGGGCGCAGAGGAACTGCATCAGGGTGAACATCGACACCAGCAGGCCAAAGTAACGGGCGCCTTCGGAGAGGTCGCCGCCGACGAAATGGGTGACGAGGGTCGGTGTGACCGGGATGATGATCCCGATGCCGACGACATCCAGCAACACCGTGATGAACACGAAGATGATGCTCGCTTTTTGCTGCATTGCCGTCGTGGAACCGTCCATGAGCGTTGCCTCTTGCGTGATGGGTGAACTGCCCCCAATCAGTCAGACTAACGGCCGAAATCCCGGTTCCCCGCGCCGGTCAGCCAGCAACACGTGAACCGCAGCAGTGATGCTGTCGCAGAGCGCTTCGGTGCACGCCGGCCGGCCTAGCCTTCGGTGTTCGCGTTTTGGGGATCATTGGCCGCTTTGGCCTTGTCCGAGAGCAGGGAACTGAAGACCAGTTCCGGCAGCCCTTCGGTATGCAGGATCGACTTGCGGATCGTGATGTCCGGATGGGCCGCCACGAACGCCTTCGACTCGGCTTCCGTGCGCAGCCCCGCCTGGGCGCCGGGCTTGCTGACGCAGCCGGCCGCATTGGCCGCCCCCATCTTCAGGGAGAACTCCACGTCGCTCTTGGAACGGATCATCGCCGAGACGAACGCCGAGGCAAATGCATCGCCGGCACCCAACGTGTCGACTGTCTGCACCGGGTAAGGCGGCAGCAGATAGCGAAACTTGCCGTCGTAGGCCTGCACGCCATGTTTGCCGTCGGTGATGACGACGACTTTAGGTCCATAGGAATGGAGTGACTTGAGGATATCGTCCACGTTGGCCGCCCAGGGCTCGACGGTGATTGCCCGCGTGGGGCAGTGCACGACACAGGCCTGAGTCCGTTTGCACGCTTCCGGGTGGGCGTTGACGGCCTTGTTGATCAGTGTGTCGAGGACATAGACGTTCTCGGGGCAGACGTCGACGCAGATGCCGCAGCCGATGCAGGCATCCTCGTCGATGACCTTGTGGGTCAACGGGATCCGACAGAGGTCCGAGGCCTCCTCCTTGTTCAGGACAAGGACGTCGACGACCTCCAAAATCTGCTTCAGACTGGCCAGGCCACGCTTGATCTGAGTCAGGCCGGGGTTGAAGGCGACCTTGATTTTGCGTTCCCGGGCAAACTGGGCGACGGGATCCAGGACGGAGTTCGAATCGCCGGACAGGCTCGAGATATAGAGCCATTCCGTATCGGCCAACCGGTCCCAGGGCACGTGATCGGGACGCAGGGTGCTGTTGGCGCCCCGGTAGGTCAGGACGGTGCGCTCGCCCTCAAAGCTGCTGAGGATGACCGAATAGCCCGTGCTCTGGTCGTCGGAGACCTGGATCAGGCTGGTGGAGACCCCTTCCTTGCGGAGATGCTGCCGCACCTGATCGCCCGCCTCATCGAGGCCGATCTGGGCCAACAGGGCCGAGCTCAGGCCCAACCGCCGGAAACTGACGCTGGTGTTGGCACCGCCGCCCCCCACCTCGAAGGCAATGTGGTCGACGTTGACCTTGCTGCCGTATTTGAAACAGATCAGGGATTGCTCGGACTCCATGTCCCGAATCCGCACGATCTTGGAGAGGTCCGTCCGGACGAACACGTCCTGGGTCGCACCGCCCACACTGACTACATCAAACAATCGCAAAGCCTCCGTCGTGGTTGAACCGGGCCTGAAGCCACCGACGACGGGGCGGCACCGTCGCCATCGCTGGTTCCTCAAACACGCTCATTATAACCGGGCCCGCCGCCCGTCCGTCGGTGCGCTCCGCCACCCCCGTCCACCGCCGCCCGCCCCAAATTCCGGCGGAAAACTTAACGATAGTTCAAGGTCACGACAAGGCGCCACGAGTCGGCATAACAGGGGATTCGGGATTTTCCCGATGGCCAGGGGCGCGCGGCCATCAGGGTTTGGGCAATCCGTTATGCCGAGAACCGTTGCGCCCGGCCCGTTTCCGCCAACCCGTACGGCAGTTGAATCAGCAGTGTGAGGCAGGTATCGTTGATTGCGTGACCCCGGATACAGAGTCAGGGGCAGCGCAAGCCGTGTGATAGAGAGGTCAGCGTGACCGCAGAACCCGTGATGGATTTCCAACACCGCTCCGTGCTCCTGGAGGCTGTGCTCAGCCTGCTGGATCCCAAGCCCGGCGAGGTGATGCTGGATGGCACCGCAGGCGGCGGCGGACATGCGGTGGCGATCGCCGCCCGGCTCTTGCCGGGTGGGTTCCTCTGGGCACTGGACACGGATCCAACAGCAGTCGGGGTGGCCCGGGCCCGATTGGCAGCAGTAACGGATCGGTTTGACGTGCGACAGGCAAATTTCCGGACCCTCGGTGAGCTCACCAAAGACGGCTCAATCCCGCCATTGGACGGGATCTTGCTGGACTTGGGCGTATCCAGCCACCAGCTGGATACCGCCGAACGGGGGTTCAGCTTCAGCAAGGATGCTCCGCTGGACATGCGTCTGAACCCCACTGAAGGCCCGACAGCGGCGGAGCTGGTGAACACGCTCAGTGCCGATGCCCTAGCCGACATCATCTTCCGCTACGGCGAGGAGCGGGCCAACCGGGCCATCGGCCGGGCCATTGTCGAGGCCCGCAAGCTCAAACCCATCGAGACGACGGCCGAGCTGGCGGCGATCGTCGCCAAGGTCGTCGGTCACGCGGGCAAGATCCATCCGGCGACCCGGACCTTTCAGGCCCTGCGGATTGCCGTCAACGAGGAACTGACCAGCCTGGAGACGGTGCTGCCCGATGCCATCTCGGCCCTCAAGCCGGGCGGTCGGCTGGCCGTGATCAGCTTTCACAGCCTCGAGGACCGCATCGTCAAAGAGACCCTGCGGACCGAGGCGACCGACTGCATCTGCCCGCCCCGCATGCCCAT
>JACMPN010000110.1 GCA_014377495.1 Candidatus Sericytochromatia bacterium | reverse complement strand
CGCCTTGCTCGCCCGGTTCGTGGCGGACGACCTTGCGGGATTGGGGAACGGGAACGCGGTGACGTCGTGGGTCGATCGCGACCCGGACGCCAACGGCGCGGTCCTGGCCAACGCCGGGGGCTCGCCGATTCTCACGACCAACGCGCTCAACGGCCACGCCACGATCCGGTTCGACCCGAGCGACGGCGGCGACAACCTTCGCATCGCTTCCGCCAGTAATCCTCTCGCGAACGTCGGCGATTTCTCGGCTGCGGTCGTGTTCCGCACGACGGCTCCGGGGCTTGGCCCGTGCTGCCGACTGTACCGTCTTAGACGGTGGCCACCGGGCTGCCGATGAGTTTCTCGAGCGTAGCCAGGCCAGCGGCCGGATCGGCGTTCTGGGTCAGGATCAATTGCCGCAGCTTCTCCAAGCCCTTGCCGCTCTCCACGGCGGCGAGCGCCTTGTCGTAACCATCCCCGATGTCCTTGGCCTTGTCGGCCAGGTACAGGACGGCGCCGGCATTGAGGCAGAGCACGTCCCGCTTGGCGCCTTGATCGCGGCCCGACAGCACGTCGGCGATCATCTTGGCATTGGCCACGGCATCGTCACCGGTGGCAATGTCCTCGTAGCGGTATTGCTTGAGGCCCAGGTCGGCGGGCGTGAGGATGTAGTTGTGGATGCTGCCGTCGGCCTTGAGCTCGGTGACCGACGTGGGCCCGATGTTCGAGTACTCGTCGATGAACCGGTCGGGATGCTCGGCGGAATGACCGCAGGGCACGAGGACCCGCTCGAAGCCGATTTCCTTGGCCAGCGCCGCCACCAGGCCCGTCAACGGCGGCATGAACACGCCGAGGACCTGCCGCTTGGCATTGAAGCCATTGGTCAGGGGGCCGACGATGGTGATGCTGGACGGGAAGCGGATCTGGCTGAGGATCCGGCCCAGCTTGGCCGAATGGGCGGAAAAGGCGTGGGCGAAGCCCAGACCGATCGTCTCGACGCTGCGGGCGACCTGCGACAGGGGGGCCATCGTCTCAATGCCCAGTGCGGCAAAGGTGTCGGCCGTACCGGCTTTGCCGGTGATCGCCGGGGCGCCCTTTTTGGCGACGTAGGCGCCGGCGGCAGCGGCGATGATCGCCGCGCCGGTGGAGATGTTCAGCGTCTTCAGGGAGTCGGCGCCCGTCCCGGCGATCTCGACGAAGGGTTCCGGTGTCGTGATCGTCTGGTGGTTGATGTCAACCTCCTGGAACGCCTGCCAGACACCGGCCAACTCGGCCGGATTGGCGTGTTTGCCGTGCAGGGCGGCCATGAAGGCACCTTGCTGCAGGTCAGGCTGCTCGTTGTTCAGGATCGCCTTGTAGGCCTGATAGGTCTCCTCGCGGGTCAGCGACTCCCCCATCAGCAATCGGCCGATCTGTTGACCGAACTGGCGCAAAGCCATTTCGTCGAAACCAGGTTCACCTGCCATGTAACCTCCAAAATCATCATTCGCTACGGGGGGATGCCCGGTGCGTGACATTCTGCACGCCGACTCCGGACAAATCGAGGCAAACTGCGCCTTGATGAGTATAATGTGCAAAAGATTGTTATGGCAAGGCGGGTTTGCGCCTGGTACAGCGGCTGAGCGGCTTCTGTATCAGGGAGCCCCCTGGCGAGTGCGGATGAGCTGCCCGGCCTGCGGGCCGGCAATGCGATAGGACACGCTGTCAATGGGACTTCTCTTTGCCCTCGGCCTACTGCTGATGCTCGGCCACGGGGCGTCCCGCCTGGCCGTCGGCCTGCGGCTTCCCGCCGTCACGGGCTACATCGTCGGCGGCGCCGGGGGCGGCTGGCTGATTTCGCACTATGCAGCCCTCGATACTGCCCCCGTCCTGGCCCTGATCCAGTGGACGGCGCTGGCCTTCATCTTCTTTTGGCTTGGGGAGGAGCTGCAGCCCTGGCGGCTGCGGCAGGGCGGCCGGGCGGCGACGGTCATTGCCGCCTGTGACGTTGTGGCCAACCTGGTGCTCGTCGGCGGCCTGGTGATGTGGGCCACTGGTTCGCCGGCACTGGGGATCATCCTGGGGACGATCGCCATGACCACCGATCCGGTGGCGACGCTCTGGGTCCTGCGGGAGAGCCGGGCCAAAGGTCCCGTCAGCCAGCTCGTGGCGTCCGTGCTGGCCATCAAGAGCGTCATGGTCGTCCTCTGCTTCACGATCGCCCTGCCCTTGGTCGAGGTGCTATACCGGACGCACGGCCTGCCCACCGACCTGCACTGGTTCGCCGGTGCCCTGACGGAGCTGGCGGGCAGCGTCCTCCTCGGCGGCAGCCTCGCCCTCGTCTGGATGGGGCTCGGGCGCTGGGTGGCCTCGGCGGAGGACAATCACTTGCCGTTGATCGCCCTGATCCTCATCGGGGCCAGCTTCAGCTCCGTCTGCCACCTCTCGTTGCTGCTGACGATGCTGGTCTTCGGAGCCATTGCCGCCACCTCTGGCTGGACGTCCGCCGCCTATCACACCGCGACCCGCTCGCAGGGGCCGATCCTGGCCATCCTCCTCGTCCTCTCCGGCGCCACGCTGCACGTCACGGAACTGGGCCACGTCGGCCTGCTGGGCCTCGTCTACGTCATCGCCCGGCCCCTGGCGATGGTTTTCGGTTCCCAGGTGGGTGCCCGCCTGGCCGGTCTTCCGAAACGCCAGGGCCGGCTGCTCGGACAGTCCCTCGTCTCCCAGGCCGGCATGTCCGTGGCCCTGGCCGTGATCGTCCAGCAGCGCCTGCCCGAGATCGGCGACATGGTGGTGCTCGTCGTCCTGGCGGCGGCCGTGATCTTCGAGATCACCGGTCCCCTGCTGGCCCGGCAGGCCCTGCTCGCCGCAGGTGAAGCCCAGCAGCGGGTGGGCACGGCGCCGCTGCGCGAGCTCATCCATCCGGCGGCGGGCGAGCTGCGCCACTAGCCCACCAGGCACTAGGTTACTAGGCCCCGCCCCGGGGAAACCCGACCAGACGCAAACGCCGCCCCGGGGAAACTCGACCAAAAGCAGGGGCCTCCCCCCCCACAGGCGGGGGGGGGGGCGGGGGGGGGGGGGGGCGGGGGGGCGGCG
>JACMPN010000109.1 GCA_014377495.1 Candidatus Sericytochromatia bacterium | reverse complement strand
ATCGGCATGGCGGATGATCCCCATGCCGGGGTCGGTGGTCAGCACACGCTGCAACCGGCGGGCCGCCTGGGGCGTGCCGTCGGCGACGATGACCATGCCGGCATGCAGGCTGTACCCGATGCCGACGCCGCCGCCATGATGCACCGACACCCAGCTGGCGCCGCCCACGGCGTTGATCATCGCATTCAGGGCCACCCAGTCGGCGATGGCATCGGACCCGTCCCGCATCGCCTCGGTTTCCCGGTTCGGGCTGGCGACACTGCCACAGTCGAGGTGGTCGCGGCCGATGACGATGGGCGCCGAGACGTCACCACTGGCCACGGCCTCGTTGATCAGCCGGCCCAGCTTGGCCCGATCCCCGTAGCCCAGCCAGCAGATCCGGGCCGGCAGGCCCTGGAACTGCACCTGCTCGCTGGCCAGCCGGATCCAGCGGCAGAGAGGCTCGTCGTCGGCGAAATGCGCCAAAATCAGCTCGTCGATCCGCCAGATGTCGGCCGGATCCCCCGACAGGGCCACCCAGCGGAACGGCCCCTTACCTTCACAGAAGAGCGGCCGGATGTAGGCGGGGACGAAGCCCGGAAAGGCGAAGGCATTGTCGCAGCCCCGGTCGAAGGCCTGCTGGCGCAGGTTGTTGCCGTAGTCAAAGACGACCGAGCCCCGTTTTTGCAGCTCGATCATCAGCTCGACGTGCCGGCGCATCGAATGGGTGGCGATGGCCATGTAGTGGCGCGGGTCGACCCGGCGCAGGCGATTGCCGTCCTCAAAGGTGTAGCCCGCCGGCGAGTAGCCGTTCAGGGGATCGTGGGCCGAGGTCTGGTCGGTGACGATGTCGGGCCGGATGGCCCGGTCGACAAAGGCCTGCAGCAGATCGCAGGCATTGGCGACGACGCCGATGCTGATCGCGCGATTGTCACGCTTGGCGTCGATGGCGAAATCGATGGCCGAATCGATGTCCTCGACCATCCGGGTCAGATACCCCTCGGCCAGCCGGCGTTCGATGCGGGTGCGGTCGACATCGGCGATCAGGGCGACCCCGTTGTTCATCGTCACAGCCAGGGGCTGGGCGCCACCCATGCCGCCGAGACCGGCGGAGACCACCAGGCGACCGGTCAGATCGTCGTCCCAGGTCTGCTTGGCGAGGGCGGCGAAGGTCTCGTAGGTCCCCTGCAAAATGCCCTGGGTCCCGATGTAGATCCAGGAGCCGGCGGTCATCTGGCCGTACATGGTCAGCCCCATCGCCTCCAGGCGACGGAACTCCTCCCACGTGGCCCAGTGCGGCACCAGCAGGCTGTTGGCGAGCAACACCCGCGGGGCGTCGGTATGACTGCGGAAGATGCCGACCGGTTTGCCGGACTGGACCATCAGGGTCTCGTCGTCCTCGAGGCTGATCAGGGATTTGACGATCTGGCGCAGGCAGTCCCAGTCACGGGCGGCCTTGCCGGAGCCACCGTAGACGATCAGCTCGTCCGGATGCTCGGCGACCGCCGGGTCGAGGTTGTTGAGCAGCATGCGCAAGGCGGCTTCCTGGACCCAGCCTTTGCAGCGCAAAGTCTTGCCCCGGGGGGCGCTGAGGGGGATCTGGGACTCACCGGCCAGCAGGGCGTCGATACCGGACTCGGCCAATGCCGTCCCGCTGGATCCGTAGGGGTAAAAATCGCTCATGATCACGCAGACTCCTCGGTCTCATGATACCACGACGGCCTTACTCCAGTCGGAAGGCCAGGTAGCGCCCTGCATCGCCCCGCTGAACCCTCAGCAGCACGGAGTCGCCGGCTTTGAGACGGTTCGCCACCTTGGTGAAATCCCCGGCACTGCGGACGGGGCGCTTGTTGATGGCCACGATCAGGTCGCCCGCCTCCAGACCGGCCGTTTCGGCTGCGGAATCCGCGGCCACGTCGGTGACCACCGCACCGGCCGCCGTCGGAGGCAGCTCCAGCTTGCGGGCCAGGTCCGCCGACATGTTCTGCACCTCGAAGCCCAGCTCGGTGCCGGGCGCCGACTGGGGCTCCACGTCCGGACGTTCCCGGCTGGCGGGCAACTCGGCCAGGGTCGCCGCCATCGACTGCGGCTTGCCCTGGCGGACGATGTCCAGCTGGACCTTGGTCCCGGGCCGGGTCAGGGCAATGGCGTTGCGGAACTGGTTGACCTCGCGCACGACCTCCCCGTTCAGCCCGACGATGATGTCCCCGTCCTTCAGACCGGAAACGGCGGCCGGCGTCCCGGGCTGCACTTCGGCGACAAGGATACCTTTGCTTGTATCCGACCAGTGGAAATGTTTGGCCAGTTCCTCGCTCATTGGCTCAAGGCCGATCCCCAGATAGCCCCGGGTCACCTTGCCCTTGGTGACCAGGGCCTCCATCACGGCCCGGGCCATGCGGCTGGGGATGGCAAAGCCGATGCCCACCGAGCCGCCGGAACGGCTGGCGATCGCCGTATTGATCCCGATCAGTTCGCCCCGCATCGTCACCAGCGCCCCGCCGGAGTTGCCCGGATTGATCGCTGCATCCGTCTGCAGGAAATCCTCGAACTCGGCGACACCCACGTCGGCCCGCCCTTCGGCGCTGATGATCCCGGCCGTTACCGTCGAGCTCAGGCCCATCGGGTTGCCGATGGCCAGGACCCATTCCCCCACCTGCACGGCGCGGGAATCCCCCCAGGGGACGACAGGCAGGTTCTTCGCCCCCGTCAGCCGGATCACGGCCATGTCCGTCTTGGGATCCGTGCCGACGATGACCGCCTTGTAGCGGCGCTTGTCCGGCAGGACGGCCTCGATCTGGTCGGCCTCCTCGACGACGTGGTTGTTCGTCACGGCCAGGCCGTCGGCACTGACGATGACGCCCGAGCCCAGGGACGTGGCCCGGCGGGCCTGGCCACGGGCGTTCGGCAGCTTAAAAAAATCGAAGGGATTGCCCTGGCTTTCCAGTCCCGGATTGCCGGGCCGGACCAGTTTGCTGGAGGTGATGCTGATCACGGCGGGCGTGACCCGGCGGGCCACGGCAACGAAGTCTGCCGGGGCCAGCATCTTGCCGCCAATCAGGGGGCGGTCGTCACTCGTGTAACCGGGTGGGACCAGATCCAAGCGACTGCTGATCACCAACCCGACCACCGTGCCGGCGACCGCGGCCGTCGCCAGGGCGGCGCCAAACGTGACTTTGCGCATCGTCGTCCGTTTCTCCGTCGGGGGGCAAGTTCACGGCCGACCCGCTCTTGTCCGCTATCTCATCTGAACGCCCAGTTTAGCCCACCCGGCGGCCAGCTGAAGGACGCCGGGCACCAAACACCCCCCGAGCCTGGCCCCGACGCCACCGGGTGACGACCGGACCGGTGGGTTTCCGGCAGTCCCCCGGCGACGGGGTGGCTCGGTCGTTCATAGGCCAATTTCACCAGAATCGGGTCGCCGCGCGGTTAAAATCAGCACGCCATGGGTACGATGACCACACGACAACGAGAGGAGGCGCGCAGATGACTGGATTGATCGCCTGGACCTTGGGGGCTTTAGCAGCCGCCTGGTTGTTGGGCTCGCGCCAGGCCAAGACGCCTGCGCTGACGCCCATTCCAGTGCCTGTGAAGGCGCAGCGGCGGCGTTAAGGCGGCCGGGTGAGCATTTTGTCCGACTGGGGTAGCGGCCGATGACCGACACGCCAGCCTTTGCTTTCCGTCAGCGCTGGGCCGACATGGCCGGCCGCATCTGGCACGAAGCCGTCGCCGCCGTCCGGCCTGAGCACCTGATGGACGGGCACGTCGCCCGTTCCGGCTTCACCCTCAGCCTCGGGGGCCGTGACTCCGCCCTGCGCACCCTGCAGCGGGTGATCATCCTCGCCGCCGGCAAGGCCGCCCCCGGCATGGCCCGCGGCCTGTTGCCCTACCTAGATCCCTCCTGGGGTGGTCTCGTCGTGTTGCCGCGGGGCTTGCGGGACAGCGAGCTGATGCTGCCGCAACTCGAAGCCGGCCACCCAGTCCCCGATGAAGCCGGCCTCGCCGCCGGACTGGTCTGGGAACGTTTTGCCGCCGAAGCGGGCCCGCGGGACCTGCTCATCGTCCTGCTCAGCGGCGGCGCCTCCACCCTGCTGGCCGATCCGGCACCGGGCCTGACCCTCGCTGATCTACGAGCCTCGACCTCGGCCCTGCTGGCCAGCGGCGTGGCGATCGACTCCATCAACACCGTGCGGAAGCATATCAGCCGCATCAAAGGCGGGCAGTTCGCCGCCTTCGCCGCCAAAGCCCAAGTGGCCACCCTGGTCCTCAGCGACGTCATCGACGACCGTCTGGAAGTAATCGCCTCGGGACCGACCGTCCCGGATCCCAGTACCTTCGCCGAAGCCCTGACCATCGTCGAGTCGGTGATGGGCCGGCATCCGATCCCGCCCGCCGTCCTGGCCCGCCTGACCGCCGGCGCCCGCGGCGAGATCCCGGAGACCCCCAAAGGGAATGAAGACTTCTGGGGCCGTCATCATAGCGCCTGCATCGGCAACCGCCACACCCTGCTCGCTGCCGCCCAGAAAGCTGCCGCCGCAGAAGGTCTGACCGTGCAGGTCCAGCCGACACCTTTGCAGGGCGAAGCGGGCCCGGCCGGCACGACCCTCGTCGAGACGTTGCGCCACCTGCCCGCTGGGGCCGGACCGGTCTGCCTGCTCGCGGCCGGCGAAACCACCGTCACCCTGTCCACGGCTGCGGGTCGGGGCGGTCGCTGCCAGGAGCTGGCCCTGGCCGCCGCCATTGCCCTGGACGGCGTGCCCGGCCTGGGCCTGCTGGCTGCCGGCAGCGACGGCATCGACGGCCCCACGCCCGTTGCCGGGGCCTGGGCCGACGGGACCACCGTGCTGCGGGCCTCGGCCAATGGCCATGACGCCGGTCGCGACCTGGCCCGTCATGATTCCCATCAGTTTTTTGACGCCACGGGGGGCCTGTGGCGGCCCGGTCCGACGGGGACCAACGTCGGGGATTTGGTGGTGGGACTGCGATGGCCGACGGAGCCGGACTCTTAAGGGCGCTGCCGCCCCGGCCGACGATCCTGGCCGAGGCCCAGGCCATCCAGCAGGTGGTGCGCCAGTCCGTGGATATCACGACGGCCTTGCCTGAATGGCACACCATCGGGGGTGTCGACGCCTCCAACACCCCGGGTCTCGCCTCCGT
>JACMPN010000108.1 GCA_014377495.1 Candidatus Sericytochromatia bacterium | reverse complement strand
CGGCGTGCTGGCGGCAGCATTGCCGTTGACGTTGGCCCACGGGTTGTTCGCCGTCGTGGAGACGGTGGCAGAGTTCGACGTGGTGGCGCCGGCAATCGTCGAGGTCGTCTTGATCGTCGCCTGGCCATTGGCGACCGAGGCGACTTCGATCGTGATGTCGCCGGTGAGGTTCGTCCCGGCAGCCTTGGTCACCAGGCCATAGGCCCATTTGCGACCGGCCACGAGCGGGCTGGTGCCGGGGGTGACGGGGGTGCTGGCGGGAGCCGAGGCCGTCGGGGTCGGCGCAGCGGAGGCGGCGGGTTTCGGGCTGGACTGGGTGCTCGGCGGCGTGGTCCCGGGGGGATCACAGGCAACCAGCAGGGTGGCGGCGATAAAACCGATGGCAAGCACTTTTTTCATGTATCAATCGTCCCGGCAGAAATGTACAAGCGCATGATAACCGTGTTTCATCGGGATTTCAACGCCCTGCCGGGCGGGCCTGTGCAAGTAGCCACCCCGGACAGGCCCATTCGGACTAACCCGGCGACGACTCACCGTGTCCGGTCGGCGGTTTTTGGCGCTGCGATCTGGCCAGCTCGGCGGCGAGAATGTCCTCACTGGTCGGCACGGACGTCCGGTCCTGCGCCCCCATCCCGCTGCGGGCCAGTTCCCGGGCCAGGATGTCCTCGTTGGTCAGATCCCCGACGACGGAGCGGGCATGGGCCATCTGGGCGGCCCCGCTGACATCCACGGGAATCTGATGGGGGGTGCGATCGCCGGTGCCGGTGCCAGCCGGCCGGCTGGCCACCCGCCCGGTCCGCAACCCCTGAGCCAGGGCGACCACGGCCAGCAGGCCGACCACGTTCCAGATCACCAGGCCGGCTTCCAGCAGCCAGCGGCTGCGCCCGCTGATGCCATAGATCAGGGGCCGTTCCGATTGGGTCGTGCCGAACATCGTTCCTCCTTGCCCCTGTCGGACGGGGGCAGACATCATCTGGCAGGCATCCGCACAGGCCCAGGCAGGTGTGGGCGCAGGCAGCCCCGCGCGGGTCCCGGCCTCTGGGCTGCCCTGGCGCACCTCCTCGGCATCACCCGTGTGGACTGACCCCTGTTTTAGCCGCGTGGGTGCCTCCCGGCCAGTGTCACGGCGCCCAAGGAAATAGCCCCCGCCGAGTGGGCGGGGGCTGAAAAAAAATGGTAGCGCGAACGGGATTCGAACCCGTGTAACCAACGTGAAAGGCTGGTGTCCTAGGCCTCTAGACGATCGCGCCACATGTGACTTTTCCATCACGATCCCCAGTATACGCCAAAGGCTCGCCCGCGTCGTCCCCCAACTGCGCCATACAGCCGGCTGCAAGACACGCGAGGCGTATGGTTGCTGCATTTCAGGGTCAAAAAACGTCCGGCAAAAGGCCCCACAGGCCCCTGGCGGATTGGCACGCGGCGGCGGCAAGCCCGAACGCGAGCGCTTACCATACCGGGCATTCTCAGACAGGCATGTGACGCTCCTTGCCACAGGCTGGAACGGCCGAGCCAGAGGTGAGCGGGATACGCCAACCGTGGATCTGGCGTCAGGGGAGACTCCTCATGCGGATATTGATCATCGACGACGAACCGGACATCCGCCGGCTGGCATCGATCAGCCTGAGACGGTACGGCGGCATGGAAGTCCTGGAAGCCGAAGATGGCGCCACTGGCCTGCAACTGGCCATTGACGCCCAACCGGATGCCGTATTGCTGGACATGATGATGCCGGTGATGGACGGCCCTGAAACGCTGGCGGCCTTGCGGGCCCACCCGGCGACGATGACGATCCCCGTCGTCCTGCTCTCCGCCCGGGACCTCGACCACCAGCGGGCGTTCTACCAGGCCCAGGGGGCGCTCGCCATCATGGCCAAGCCTTTCAACCCGCTGACGCTGCCGGGCGACCTGACGGCCCTGCTCGGGGCCGGATAAGCCGCTCTCGCGGCGCGAGGGCCGCTCAGCACCAAAGGCCCGACTTCGCGGGTCAGGCGCGAACACCACCCTGACGAATCGCCCAGTCACGCCTCTTCAAGGCGCCAAGTCGGCCCCGTGCCGCAACCGGGACGCCCAGGGCAGGCCCACGGTGAACGTGGCGCCCTCCCCCAGGCGGCTGACGACCCCAATGGTCCCGCCCATGGCCTCGACGATCTGCCGGGTGATCCACAGGCCGAGCCCGAAGCCCCCGTAATGCTGCGTCGAGACGAGCCGCTCGAACCGCTGAAACAGGCGGCTCTGTTGTGCCGGATCGATGCCGATGCCACCGTCCCGCACCGCCAGGCTGACGAGCCCGTCCGCCACGCGGAGGGTCACGGCGATCGGCTGACCGTTGCCGTATTTGACGGCGTTGGCGAGCAGGTTGGTGACCACCTGATCGAGCCGGCCCCGGTCCCAGGCCCCCCGTGCAGCGCTCAGCGCCAGAGTCAGGGGGCTACCCGCCCGATCCAGGTCTTCGGCAAAACGACCGGCCACCTCGCCCACGACCGCCGCCAGATCAAGGTCCTCATGCGCCAGGACCAACGGGCCGGCGGAGAGGCGGGACACGTCCAGCAGGTCGTGGACCAGCCGGGTCAGGCGGCGGATCTGGCGCCGGCCCATGTCGAGCCGTTCCCGGTAAGGGGCCAGGGCCGGATCGCGGTGCGCCGCCCGGAACAATACCTCCTGCTGCAGATCGAGCGACGTCAGCGGCGTCTTCAGCTCGTGCGAGGCGATGGACAGAAAGTCGTCGCGCACGAGGACGGCCAGGCGGGCCTTTTCCTCGGGGGCTTCCGCCAGTCGGCGGGCCAGTTTTTCGGCGGCGAAAAGCCAGGCCCGGTGCAACGCCAGGGCGCCCTGCTCGGCAATACTGAGCAGCAGTTGCCGCTCGTCCGGGGCGAGCGCCCGGCCCTCGGCAAAGGCAAAGCCGAGAATCCCCAACGCCTGCTCGCCGACCAGCAGGGGCAGCACATAGCGTGGACCCGGCGGCAGTTCCTTGGTGCCGGGCAGCACGGGTGCGACGGCCAGCCAGGCGGCATGCTCGTCCGCGAACAGCGGCACCCGGGACCGCACGACATCGGCGAAGGCTCCGGCCTGCGCCATCGGCAACCGACCCCAGAGGGCACTCAGCCCCGTGTCGATCCCCACGGCGCTGAGGAGCTCCAGGGCATCACCATCGGCCGAGACCAGCATCAGCAGGCTGCTGTGGGCGCCAAACGCCCGGGATCCCTCGTGAACGAGCACCTGTCCGATCTCGCCCGACGTGACGGCCATCGACAGCGAAGCGGTCAGCCGCTGCAACATCCCCGTGCGCCGCAAGGCCTCCTCCGTAAGGGCGTGGGCGGCCCGCTCGGCATGGAAAAGCCGGGCGTTTTCCAGGGCCATGCCGGCCCGGTCGGCCAGTTCCTGGCAAAACTGCCGGTCAGCCTCCGTATAGGACTGGTCGGCGACATACCGCGTCACCGTCAGGAGCCCGAAGATCTGGCCGCTGCTGCGCACCGGTACGGAAATCAGGCTGTGAAAAGGATAACGGTCGACCATGGTGCGCAGGCGCCCGTGGGCCAGAAAATCCAGGTGCACAGCCGACACCACCGGCAGGAACACGGACTCGCTGCCGGCGAGGATCCCGCCGCTGAGGCCGACCTCCGCCGGTTCGCCGGTGCACATCAGCGCTTCAACGAACGCCTGGATCTCCGGATCCCGATTCCGGGCCACAGCCCAGGTGAGGGTGCGCCGGTCGCCACTAAGCAGGCGCACGGCACAACCGTCACCCACATGGACCATGGCCAGCCCGCACAGTGCCTCGATGATCAGCGGGGTGTCGAGCCCAGCCCGGGTCAGCACGGCCGACGCCTCCGACAGGGCCTGCAGTCGCGCCGCATGCGTCTGGGCGTCGTGATAGACCTGGGCCCGATCCATGGCCTGGGCGCATTGGGCCGCCAGCGCCTGCAGGAAAAGACGCTCCGGGGCGTCGAAGGCCTGGGGCTCGCTGTAGCCCAGACCCATGCAACCGATGGTCCGGCCATCGATGATCAGGGGCAGGCAGACCATGCTGCCGACCCCCCAGTCCGCCAGGAGACGGGCCCGCTCGGGATGGGCCGTGGCGATCGCCGTCAGTGAGCCCAGCCAGACCGGTTGGCCGGTGCGGACCACCTCGACGACAAAGAAGCCGCTGTCGATAGCCAGTCGGGGCAACGGCCCGTGGCCCGACCAGCCAGGCACATGGCCGAAACCGATGGAACTCATCACGTCGACGGCAGTGCCGTCGCTGGTCAGCAGGACCACGAGGCCCAGGCAGATCCCCAGGTCGTGCAGGCCCTGCTGGATGATCACGGCGGCCACGTCCTGCGGCACACGGGCCCCGGCCAAGGCAGCAATGGTCGCCTGCAACCGCTGCGTGGTCTGCTCGGCCGCCAACCGGGCGCTGCGCTCTGTGGCCAGCTCTGGCGTCTGCCTGGCCAGGATCGGCTCAGCGGCGGTATGAAGCGAATGGTCGACCATATCAGAGCCTATCCGACCGGGCAGCCCGCCGGGTCCAGTGACGCCGTCAGGCACAGGGGCTCGGCGTCCGTCCCACCCAGTCTATAAGGGCCGCCCGATCGGCGACACATTTTTTGCCGTCGTCCGGACACCGGTGACCGTGCGCATGCCCCTACCGGCCCACTGGCATCCCGAGCTCTAAACGCCCCTGCAACCTGGTGCATAATGACCCGAACCCGGCACCCTGGCTGCCTGACGGCCGGCCCGGCTTGGGCAGCCCCTTCTCGTTCATCCTGCCCGCAGGCGACATTAGGACAGAGCGACCGGCTGCGGCGTGAGCGTCGGGCCCGTCCCGCCTTGCCCATCGGCGGCGGGCAGGCTATACCACCCCATACCGCCGACCTGATGAGACCACGATGTTCAAATCCTGCCCGGACCCCGCCCTGGCCGCCCATATCACCGCCTGCTGGCCGCTCCCCGGCGTGCGGGCCGGCTCCGCCCTGATCCGGCGCCACGACCGGCTGCTGATCGTCCAAGATGACGCCTTGGCCGTCATCCTGTTGGACATGGCCACAGGGACGATCCAGACGCTGGGCCTTAGAAAGAGTCAGGGCACGGCCATGTCCAAGGCCACCAAGCCTGATTTCGAACTGGCGGTGGCCGGTCCGGACGGGGCCATTGTCATCCTCGGCTCCGGCTCGACCCCGGACCGCCGGAGGATCGCCGTCCTGGACCCCAACGACGGCCAATTCAGCGTGGCGGACGGCGACGACCTGTACGCGGCCGTGGCCGAAGCCCTGGGCCACACGCCAAATCTGGAAGGGGCCGTGCGCCAAGACGAGACCTTGCGCCTGTTCCACCGGGGCGCCGCCAGCCAGCCGAGCGCCAGCATCGAACTCCCCTGGACGGCCCCCACCGGCGGCCCGATTTCGGTGACGGCCGTCGTCCGCCTCGACCTGGGGACCGTGGCCGGTGTCCCGCTGACCCTGACCGATGCGACGATTGACGGGGCCGGCCACACCCTCTATACCGCCGTCGCCGAAGACACGCCCAACGCCATCGACGACGGCCCCATCGTCGCCATGGCCATCGGCATCCTCACCGACACGCACGGCCGCTGGGCCCCCTTGACGGAGCCCGACGGCCAGCCGTCCACCCGCAAGGTCGAGGGCATCGCCCTCGATCCCGGCGGCCGCAGCGGCTACCTGGTCACCGATCCCGACGATCCCGCCCTGTCCGCCGTCCTCTGTCGCTTTGCCCTGACCGGTCCCTGGTCCTGAGGGTTCGTCTGAGAGCCGCTTAGGCAGACCGATTGCGTTGTCGGGCCTTCCTAAGCGCCATTAGGCGCTGTCGTCACGCGCCTCCTAGCACTCGGCCCGCCTAAGCGGCTCTCAGACGAACCCCTGTAGAAATCCTTGCCTTATTTGGCGCCATGCCACCGTCAGGTTTCCGGTGACCCGGCCATGTCCGGCAGGCTGACGGTGAAGACGCTGCCCCGGCCTTCGGTCGGCTCCACGTGGATCCGCCCGCCCAAAATGACGATGACCTCGCGGACGAGGGAGAGCCCGAGCCCAAAGCCCGGCGTGTGCTTGCGCCGGACCGTCTCGACCTGCTCGAAAGGCTCGAAAATGCGTTGCAGCTGGTCGGCCGGGATGCCGCGCCCCGGATCCGCCACCGTGATCCGCTGGGAGGCGGGGCCCTCCGACAGCGTCACCACCACCGTGCCGGCATCCGTGTACTTCAGGGCGTTGTCGACGAGGTTGGCGAGGATCAGACGGACGAGGCGGGGATCGGTATACAGCGCCGGCAGCGGCGGTCCGTCCGTCAGGACCAGGGTCAGCTGGCGGAAATCGGCCTGGGCCCGCAGTTCGCCGATGACCTCGCCGGCCACCGCCCGCAGATCGACAGGCTCCGGATGGGTGATCAGCTTGCCGCTTTCGATGCGGGTGTACTCCAACAGGGACTCGATCATCTGCTGCAGACGATCCGCCGCCGACAGCATCTTGGGCACGATCAGCTGATGCCGGGGCGATAGCTCGGCCGTCTCGCGGACGAGGCGCTGCATGTGCAGGCACAGGGCGGTGAGCGGACTACGCAGCTCATGTGAGACGAGGCTGAGGAACGTGCCCCGGACCCGGGTGGCCTGCTCGGCCCGGTCCCGGGCCACCTCCAGCGACTCGCAGGCCGCCTGCAGGTCCCGGTTGCGCCGGACGATCTCACCGGCCAGGGTCGCCAGATCCTGCTGCTGGCTGGAGACGACGCCCTGCAGCAGATCACGCGTGCGTTTCATGCTGACCAGATTGCCGACCCGCAGGCGGACTTCATCGGCGGCAAACGGCTTGAGGAGGTAGTCCTGGGCCCCTTCTGCCAGCAGTTCGAGCCGCAGGGTGTCGTCCGCCTTGGCGGTGAGCACGATGATCGGCACGGCGGCCAACTCGGGATGCCGGCGCACCTGCCGGGTGAGCTGGGCGCCGCTCATCGCCGGCATCATCACGTCCGTGATGATCACATCGGGATGCAGGGCGAGCGCCTTTGCCAGGCCCTCCGCCCCGTCAAAGGCCGATTCCGTCCGGAAGTCGGCGGCGAGCGTCTCGGCGATGAAGCGGTTCATTTCCCGGTTGTCCTCGACCACCAGCGCCAGCGGACGATCGGCCATCAGCTCGGCCAGGCCAGGCCCCACCTCGATAAACACCGGCTGCAGGTCCGCCACCGTCTGGCGGACCAGAGCCGCCGGCAGACCGGCAGCAGCGGGGCCGGCGGCGGCGTCTGGCGCCCCCACCGGGAGGGTGACGACGAACAGGGCTCCGCCCAGGTCCGCCTCCGCCACCGTGATCGTGCCGCCATGAAGCGTGACGAGGTCCTGGACGATGGCCAGCCCCAGCCCCGTGCCGGCATGCACCCGGGTACTGCTGTCGGCCACCTGGAAAAACCGCTCAAAAACGGCATCACGCTGGGCGGCCGGGATACCGGGCCCGCTGTCGGCGACGGTCAGGACGGCCTGCCGCCCGGCGGACGCCTCCACCTGATGCAGCGTGCAGGCGATCCGGCCACCGGCCGGGGTGAACTTGAAGGCGTTGCTCAGCAGGTTGAGCAGGATCCGCTCGATCCTGCCGCTATCGACGACGGCCAGCAGCCGGTCCGGGGCGGTGATCTGCAAATCGACCTGCCGCTCGCCCGCAATGCCGTCGAAGTAGCTGCCGAGACGGTGCAGCAGGCCGGACAAGTCCGTCGTGGCGACGCTGATTGCCGTCTGGCCCGCTTCCAGCTTGGCCACCTCCAGGAGGTCGTTGACGTGCTTGAGCAGCGAATGGGCATTGCGCTGCACGACCGCCAGATCCTGCCGGGCCTCGGTCGCCGTCAGCGCGTCCGGGCGCGCCGCCAAACGGTCGACATGGCCCAAAATCAGGGCCAGCGGCGTGCGCAGCTCGTGGCTGACGTTGGCGAAGAACTGCGTCCGGTTGGCGTCGACCTGCCGCATGCGTTCATGCAGGGTGCCCAATGCCTCGTAGGCCGTCGCCAGGGCGGTGGCCCGTTCCTCTGCCAGCCGGGCCCCCTGGACCATGGCCAGCGCCTTGGGCACGAGGCTGGCCATCAGCAGCGCCGTGCCGACCGAGGCCACCGCCGTGATCGCCTTGACGATGCCGTCGAGCCAGTAATCCGGGTGCCACAGGGTCCAGACGCTGAAAAAGTGGGTCATGCCGCCGGCGATGATGACGATGCCGAAGGCCACGTAGAGCCGCCGCAAGGGCAGGTCCCGGATCCGCCAGACGAGGTAGGCCAGGGTCGACGAGATCGCCAGGTAAGCCACGCCGATCAGGCCGTCGGAGGCACCATGGAGCCAGATCAGGGCCGGCTCCCAGAGTTAGCAGTGGCCATGCGGCATGAACCCGTGGTCGGCAAAGCGGTGCGGCAGCGAATCGAGCATGATGTCCCCGTCTCCGCCCGCGGGAGCCACCCGTCTGACCGGGCTCTGCGAGCACTGCACTTAATTCTTCACGATGTTTCGTGTTTGTGAAAGGGGGGGGCGGGGCGCCGCCCGATGTCGGTCTGTGCCCTTTTCTGGCCAAACCGGGCCTCGCCGGACGGCCTCCCGCGGGCGTCTAGTGACCGCGGGCGGGAGGGCGAGCCGATGACCGAGGGCAACGTGCTGCCCGGCTCGAATCCGGAAGAACCGGTCAACGAGACGGTGCGGGTGGAGGCGTTCAGCGATGCCGTCTTTGCGATCGCCATCACCCTGCTCGGCCTGGAGCTGAAAGTCCCCCACCTGAACCCCGTCACGGCCGAGGGGTTCTGGCGGGGCATCCTCGCCCTGTGGCCCTCGTACGTCGCCTTCGTGACCAGCTTTGCCACGATCCTGATCATGTGGATCAACCACCACGGCATCCTCAAGCAGACCCGGCGCACCGACACGGCGTTCATGATGGCCAACGGCCTGCTGCTGATGCTGATCACGGCCGTGCCGTTTTCCACGGCCTGCCTCGCCAACTTCCTGACGACGCCGGCCGCCCAGATGGCCGCCGGGCTGTATGCGGGCACCTTTGCCCTGATCAACATCGCCTACCTGCTGCTCTGGCTGGCCTCGGCCCATCACAAGCGCCTGCTCCACGCCCACATCAGCGAGCGCCATGCCCGGCGGATCACCCGCACCCTGCTGGCCGCCTTGCCGCTCTACCTGATGGCGATGGGGGTGGCCGTCGCCAACCCCTATGCCAGCGTCGTTCTCTGTGCCGCTCTGCTGCCGGTCTGGGCCGTGATCAGCTACGATTACCGCCCCCCGCCGGAAACCGTCAAATCCGGGCCCCGGCGCATCCGGATCGGCCCCTGGCACCGGCCTCCCCCGGGCCCCGCCCCGCCGGAACCGGCCACCGAGCCCGACGCCCTCCCCCCTGCCGCCTCATGACCCCCGGAAGGCAGCGTGATCAATTTATAGCGATATGACCACATAATTCCCGCTGAATAGCGGAAAAAGCCTATTAAAGAGCCTGCCAGGCCAGGGATGATGCCCACGTCCCGGCAGGGGCCACTGGCGCCGAGGCGGTTGATCCGGCGACAGTCCGCCGGAATAACCGGCAGCACACGTGATTTCGCCGTGATTTTGGGCCACCGGATGATGATCCGGCCAAATTTATGCGGCAGAGCCTGGGCCCGGACACAGTTTGTTATGTACAATTGTGAGACCCGCAGCCGTCCGGCGGATCCCAGAAAGTTGCCGTATCCGTCATGTTGACCGGTCAAGACATCGCCGCACCGCTTTTGGCCCTGTTGCCGGCGGCTGCCTATGTCTGCGCCGCCCCGACGGGGACGATCCTGCTCTACAACGACGTCGCCGCCACCCTCTGGGGGCGGATGCCCAGTCTCGACGCGGGGATCCGGTACTGTGGCGCCCTGCGTCTGCTCGATGCCGACGGCCGGCTGATCCCCCCGGATGAGACCCCGATGGCCCGCCTGGTCCGCGGCGAGCCGACCGTGGCCCGGCTGGCGGCGATCGTCGAGCGGCCGGACGGGTCGCAGGTCCCCGTCACGATCACCGTCTCCCCCCTGACCGCCCCGGACGGCCGCCAGATGGGCGCCATCGGCATCCTGCACACCGCCGGCGAT
>JACMPN010000107.1 GCA_014377495.1 Candidatus Sericytochromatia bacterium | reverse complement strand
TAATCCGGCGGCACGCCCGACACGCTGGTCGGCTGGCCTTTGGCATCGAGGTGGAACAGCTCCTGGTGGGCCCAGACGTCGGCGGAATCGTAGGCAACAAAAATGGGGATGTCGCCGAGCACCCTGACGCCCACGTGGGTCGCATGGGCCCGCAGCTCCCGCCACTGCCGGTCGAAGACAAACTGGCAGAAGACATGGAAGGCGACGTCCTGGGCGAGCTTGTCACGCCAGGCGCTGAGTGCCTCCGGCTTCCGGCTGACGAGGGCCGGTTCCCAGTCCGACCAGGCAAGCCCGTTGTGGACGTCCTTCAGCGCCGTGTAGAGGGCGAAGTCCGGCAGCCAGCCGGCCTGGGCCGCTGCATAGGTGGCCAGGGCCGCTTTGTCGGCGGCTACCGCCTGGGTCTGGAACGTCTCGAAGGCCCGGCGCAGGCGGGGGTACTTGTAGCTGCGCACGGCAGCAAAGTCGATCCGGTCGCTCGCTGGTGGGACGTCGCCGGCCAAGGCCTGAGCGGTCAGCCAGTGCTTGTCGACGAGCCACTGCAGGTCGATCAGCATCGGCTCGTTGCCAAATGCGGACGTACCGGAATAGGGCGAATCACCGCTGCCCGTCGGGACCATTGGCAGGAGTTGCCAGATCTGCTGGCCTGAAGCGGCCAGTGAGTCGACAAACGCCTTGGCGGCGGCGCCGAGGCTGCCGATCCCACCCGGTCCCGGCAGCGACGTCGGATGCATCAGAATCCCGCTGCTGCGCTGGGCTGTCTCGGTCTTGGCCATGCTGGCACGCTCCTGTGGGCAGGACGTCGTGTCTTCACAGCACAATGCGCCTGCCGATCGTCAATCGTCAGGCGCACAGGATACCGCAGTGCCGGTGTCGGAAGCGCTTATTTCGGCAGCCAACCCAGGTAGTCCGCCGTGCGGCGGTGGGTGGCCGTCTTGTGGCCGCCAGTGCCGCCCGTCGCCGTGACGGACACGGTTTCGCAGGTCGGGGCGTCGGCACCGATGCCTTCTCCGGCAACGACCAACCGGCCGGCGATCCCCGCCGCAGCTGATCCGGCCCGGGCGGTGTTCATCGGGGCCCCGGTGCGCCACTGCCGGGTGTCGGTGTTGTAGATCAGCGTCGTGTCCATGATCCAGCCTTCGGGACCACCGCCGCCCATGACCCAGATCTCGTTGCCGACGACCGTCGTGGCACAAAGCCCGCGTCCGGACGGCATCGCCGGCAGCGGCGCCCACTTGCCGGTGCGTCCCACGTAGACGGCGCCGGTCGGCGTCGGGGACTGGCTGTCCAGGTTCCAGCCGCCCCAGCAGTAGATGCGGTCATCCACGGCCGCCGTGACCATCCCACCCCGGGGAAAGGGCATGGCCCCTTCCTTGCGCCATTTCCGGGCTTTGGGGTTGTAGATGTAGTGCGTGTCCAGCAGGGTCTGGCCGCGGACGCCACCGAGGACATGCATCTCGCCGGCCAAGGCGGCGCCGTTGGCGGCGAGAATGGGTTCGGGCATGGCCGGGAGCGACTCCCAACTGTTGTTGGCCGGATTGTAAGATTCGACCGTGTCGATGCCGCCGTGGTTCCAGCCGCCGGCAACGATCAGACGGCCACCGACGGCGGCCGATGCGCCGATGTAACGCTCGGTGGGCATCGGCGCCAATGTCGTCCAGGTGCCTGTCTTGGGGTCGAAGGATTCGGTCTCGTCATGCAACCGGGTGCTGAGCCCGCCGGCGGTGAACAGCCGGCCGCTGATGGCCGCAAACCCCATATGGTATCGGGAGGTCGGGATCGGCGACTGGACCTGCCAGGCACTGCGGGTGATGGCCGATGCCGCCCCCACGCCCGCCCCAGGCATCAGAGCGGGCATCGATGTGCCCGCACAGCCCGCCGTCATCAGAAGAACGCAGCAGGCTGCCAAGGTTTGCTGTTTGCCGGTCATGCCGATCCCCCGATGCACAGTGGTCGTTACATAGTTAAGGAAAGTTTAAAATCAGGTAATCATGATGTCAAGGTATGGCCACGCCATGGGGGTTTCAGCCGTTGGTCGGCCGGACGGTGGCGGGGCGACGATAAGGCCCGAAGAAGAACTGATGAACAAAGGTTTGGACTGGTGACCATGATGACTGGAATGACCCCGATGGCGCGGGCAGCGACGTTACCCCAAGCGGGTGAGTCGACGTCCCGTCGTGCCGGACTGTTCAGCATGGGTGTGGCCGCCGGTGCCGGTGGTGCCTTGATCGCCCGTGACCGGCTGCATCTGCAGGGCTTTGCTCGTCCGGCGGGCCTGGGCATGGCGACCGTGGCGGCCGGGCAAATCGCCAGCGCCTTGTCTCCCAATCAGACGGACAAGCCCCGCCATGCGATGGCATTCGCGGCCGTAACCGGTGCCGTCAGTCTGGTGACCGGTCGCCGGGGCTGGGGCATCGTTGCCGGCGTTGCCGCCGGTATCGCCAAGGAATTTTACGACGGCTCGAAATTCCACCCGAACGGCCAGCGGGATTTTCACCTCAAGGGTGATCTCGGCGCCGACGTCATCGGCATCGCCTCGGGTGCGTTGATCTAGTTACAGAGGCTGCATCCTGCCGGCATGACCATCGCCATTCAGCCGCTTGCATCCCAGCGCGTTATTGCCAGTCTGGTTTCGGGGTACCAAGCCGTATGGGCTGTCTGACCAGGGTTTGCGCGATAACTCGGCATAATCACGTGTTTGTCGACTGCCGACGGGTTCCATTCGAACCTGCCACCGCTACGTAACCTGACCTGGCATGAGGCGGGGCGCCGCAACGGATGGCCTGATGATAGTCCGGGGCCGTTTCCACCTTCGGACGCAAGTTTCCCTATGGATCGGCCGACAACGTTAAGGCGAGATTAAATTGTCTGGAGGCGGTCATGCAGCGGTTGGCTCTGTGTCTGATGGCGGCGGTGTTGCTGTCCGGTTTGGCGGCCTGTCAGGCACCCATGCCGCTCCGGGCGCCGATCGGCGCTTCCGCCGCATCCGCCATCAAGCCGCCCCTGCGGGCCAACTTTGCCACCGTCACCGTCGACGACCTGCGGGCCATGCCCGTCGCCGGTTGTCCCCGTCTGATCGATGTGCGGGAGACCGACGAGTACGCTGCCGGTCACGTGGCCGGCGCTGTCAACGTGCCGCTGGCCACGGTGGCGGCCTGGGCCGGCCGCCAGGCCAAACCCGAGCCGTTGCTGGTCATCTGTCAGAGTGGCCGCCGCAGCACGATGGCTTGCCAGACTCTCGTCGACCAGGGTTTCGAGCGGATCACGAACGTTGCCGGCGACACCGGGACCTGGTTCCAGCACGCCTATCCCGTCGCCACCGGCGCCCGCCGGGCCC
>JACMPN010000106.1 GCA_014377495.1 Candidatus Sericytochromatia bacterium | reverse complement strand
CGCCTGCCCGCCCGGCAGCGACAGGCGGTCCAACGTGGCCCGCCCCTGCAGGGTGAGCCGTGCGTCCGGCGACCAGCGCAAATGCGCCATCAGCCGATCATCACGGCCGCCTTGGGCGACCGATTGCCGGGCCTCATCCCACCGTTTCGTCTGGACAGTCAGGCTGGCATCGAACGGTCCCTTGTTCCAACCGGCGTGCAGGGAGCCGAACGGCGCCTGGACCACCGTGCCCAACGTGCCCAGGCCAACGGCGCCACCCGCCCGCCAGGCACCGCTCTGCCAATCAAGACCCAGCCCGGCATCGGCACTGGCTGGCAAACCGCCATCCCAATGCAGCCAGGCGACCTCACCGTGCAACCGCATCTGATCGTTGATCAACCAGGACCCGCCGACACCGGTGGTCGTCTGCGTCAGGACGGACGAGGCCTCATGGAGAAAGTACGGCCGGACCGGATGGCCGCCAGCGTCCCGCAGGCCGCGGTAGAAATCCATCAGCCCTGCGTCCCCAAGCTGCAGGTCGTACGCCTCGCCACCCAAGGCCCGGGCGGAGAGAAAGCGCTGGAGCTGGTAACGGGCCGATGCCGCCGCCACGGCCAGCGGCGCCGAGCCCGGCAAACGACGGTGCAACCCGTCATAAATGGGGACGGCTTCCGCCAGGCGATCAGCAGCAGACAACCAATCAGCCTGGAGCAGCAGCGCATCAGGGTCGTCGGGGGACAGGCGCATGGCCCGCTCGACGAACGGGGTTGCCGCAACAAACTGCTTGACCGTCAGGTAATGGCGGGCCATGGCGACGAGCGGGGCCAGCCGTGGCGGTGTCCGACCGGCCAACTCCTGCCAGATCGCCAGCGCCTCTGCCCCTGCGCCCAAGTGGTCAAAGGCCCAAGCCGCCGCCTCCCGATCGGCACCAGCGGCCCGGGGTGCGGTGCCCATGACCGTCGCCTGACGCCAGGCTTTTTGCGCGGTCATCCGATCCTGCAGGACGAGCGCCGTATCCCCACGGCGTAACCACGTGCCGGCCGTACCCGGATAGCGGGCATGGTAGGCATCCAGCGCCCGGGCGCCCGCCCGGGGATCACGCCCCTGGTAGTGGTCCGCCATCAGCAGCAATGCGTCGTCCGGCGGGTGCGGCAACGCCGCCAGGCGGGAGACCAGGCCGGCCGCCCGCTCCGGGTTGAACCGGGGACCGTATTGAGCGGCGGCCGCCGCCTGCACCATCACGGCGACGTCTTCCGGCGCCAGGCGCAGGGCTTCCGTGATCGCCGCCTCGGCGTCATCGTCCCGACGCAGGCGCCGCAGCACGTCGATCCAGGCGAGGCGGGACGGCATGTCCGCGGGGGAGCGCCGGACGACGAGATGCAGCGCCGTTTCGGCACTTGTCAGATTGTTCAGGCTGACGGCCAGCGAGGCCCGCTGCAACAATTCAGCGACACTCGCCTGACCACGCAGCCCTTCGAGCAGGGCCAGCGCGTCGTCGGCCCGCTGTTGCCGCAGCAGCAGATTGACAAGGCCCAGCCGCATCGCCGGGGTGGCACCGCCCAGGGTCAGGCGGTGCCGCCAGGATGCCACGGCTCCGGCCAGGTCGCCCTGCCGCTCCTGCACCCGGGCGTAATCCATCCACAGGGACCGATCGTCCGGCAAACGCCTCACCAGACGGGCCAGGAACCCGGCTGAGAGTTCCCATCCCGGGGCACTGGGCGCCTGGAACGCCGCATCCCGCAGGACCTGCTGGGGCACGCCGCCATTGGCAGCCAGCTGCCGCAGACGCGCCCATGCCTCCAACGGTTTGCCGTACCAGCCGAGCACCCGGTTTAATTGCAGGGCATCCGCCAAAGTCGCCTCGGGCAACCGGACCAGCACCCGGTAATCATCGACCGCCGCCGGACCATTGCCCGCCTGCAGGTTGGCCTCGGCCAGCCGACGACGCCAGGCGGCCTGACGGGGCTGGGCGGCCACCAGATGGCCGAGGTTGGCCAGACCGCCGGGGGTCAGATCATCGACCGGCGCCGAGATGGCCAGCCACTCCTGCCGCCATTGCATCGCCTGCGGGTGCGTCGGTGACTGGGCGAACAACCGCTCGTAGGATTGCCAGCCCTCGGCCATGCGATCGGACCAGACCTGCATCTGGGCCATCTCATGCCGCGCCGCCACGTCATCGGGCCGCATGAGCAACCAGCGGCGGAGCTCCGCCTCGGCCAAAGCCGGTCGTGCCGCGCCAAGGGCCGTCGTCATCAGGGCGGCATGAGCGGCTGGATCCGCCGGCCGACGGGCCACGGCGGCAGCGATCAGGGCAAAGGCGACGTCGGTATGGCCGGCCGTGACGAGGGTGTAGCCGATCAAGCCTTGCAGGCTCGCATCCTGGGTATGGGCATCGGCCAGGGCGCGGGCGAAGGCGACGAGGTCGGGCGCCTTTTGCTGGGCCAGAAGCACCAACAGGCGCCCGCCGATGGCCGGATCATGGGTCAGCGCGTAGCTGGGTCGCAGATGGCGCAGGGCGGCTGCCGGATCGTCGGCCCAGCCGGCCAGTTCCAGACAGCGCTGGTGCCATGCCAGCTGCGGCCCGGCGGGGGCCAGGGTCTCCAGCAGGGCCAGGGCGTCCTTGGTCCGATTCCCCTGCAACAACAGGGTGACCAGGCGATCGCCGTCCGGCCGGTGGTGAAACCGGGTATACAGCTGTTTTTGGCTATCGATGGCCAACTGCAGCTTTTCGCCGGCCAAAGCGAGATCCCGCAGTCGGACCCATTCAGTGGCGGCCATGGGATACGCCGCCACGATACCCTGCTGGACCTGTCGGGCCGTGACCTGGTCATTGGCCATCAGGGCCAGATCGACGAGTTCATGGCGCTCGTCGAGCTTGAAGGTCCGGACCTGTCCCAGCAGGCGCCGAACGGACCGGCCGGGCTTGCCGATGGCCAGGGCCAGCCGGCGCAGTTGCACCCGTTCCCGGGGAGTCAACGGTCCGGGACTGGCCTCGAGGGCCATGAACGCCTGGCCGGGGCGGCCGGTCCGCTCATAGGCGGCGATCAGCTTGAGGCGCACGGCCCCGTTGTCGGGATGAGTCGCCAACTCCCGCTCGTACAGGCTGATGGCCCGGCCATAGGAGCCGGAGCGGGCCTCGACTTCGGCGATGTCGGTCACCGGGGGCCAGATGGCCCACAGGGCCCAGGGCACGGCCGCCATGATGGCCAGCACCTGCCAGGAGCGGAAGATCACCAGCGCACCGCCAAGCGGGTGTCACCGACCGGACCGCTCAGACGCAGCCGACCGTCCGCATCCGCCGACTTGGGCCCCGTTATGCCCGTCACGGCGACAGGCTGCCCCGGGGCCAGGCCGGCCATGATCACCTGCAACGGCACGGTAGCGCCAAACCCGGCCGTCACTTGATGTGTGTCCATCGACCAGGCCTGCAGGATGCCGTTCGCCGACTCCAAATGCGGCACGGGGGCTGTAGCTGCCGCCAGGACGAGGCGCACGGGTCCCGGCGCCAGGTGTACATAGAGGGTCCGAGCCTCCCGGCACCAGCCGGCGATCCCCTGACTGGCCGCAAGCTCGGGCAGGCGGGGCTCGTCGTCGAACCGGACGGAGCGGCACTCACCATGGCCACTGATCCGCCAGGCGGCCGGACCGTCGGCGACGACCTCTGCGGCGAAGAAGCCCTGGACCATGCGGGCGTAGTGGGAGGTGACGACCGGATTCAGCGGCTGCGACTCCGCCCAGCGGTACAGGGTCTGCAGCGCCTTGACGCCAGCCATGCGCTCGCCGGCATAAAAGTGGTAGTAGATGTTCACCGGTGCCAGACGCCGTGGGGCCCCGGCAAAGCGGAAGGTGTCGATCGCCTTGGCCTGACCGTCGAACGGGCCGGTCCAGCGGTTGGTGAACAGGTTTTCGTTGGCCATGCTGGCATAGGGCTGGACGTAAGGCCCGACCCGCCGACCGAAAGGAGCCAGGTTCGCGTAGGACGGGAACCGCTCGTCCACGACGGCATCGCCCCCATTCAGGTTCGGCAGGTCCAGGGCCGCGGTCCGGGCCAGAAAGGGCTCCGTGGGATTCGTCCGTCCCGACCAGAGCATCAGGGCCACCCGCTTTCCGGCCGGCAGCAGCGCCTGGATCACCCGCAGCGAGTCGTCGATTTCATGTTGGGGCGACAGGGTGACCTGGGCCCGCTTGACGTCGCTGTCCGCCCCTTCCCCGACGTGCCCATTGGGGGTGACGGTGCCTGTCTCCCAGTCGTGGGGATGGCTATAGGAGTGGCTGGCCGGCTCGACGTTCGGCAGGGCGAAGATCGACTTGGCCACGGCCTGCAAGGCCGGCGCCCCGACCATTTCATTGGCGATGACCGACACGGTGGTCGGCAAGGGCGTCCGACGCAGGAGCGAGTCCCGTACGGATTCGGCAGCGAGCGGCCGGCCCGGCAGGTTGGCCCGGTTGGCGAACCCGTCCCCGTCGATATGGGCGTAGAACACGCGGCGGCCATTGAGCGTCGTGGGGTCCAGCCGGGGTTCGCCCGCCAGCCCCAGCGCCCGGGACAGGAGCCAGAAGGGATCGAGCCGCCATCGCTGCCGGAAACTGAAGGGGTTGGTATACAGCAGCGACTCCCGACCCAGGAGAACGGCACCGCCCCGGCTGATCACCCCCTGATCGCTGACATCGCCCGTATCCGTCCGCTGCAACTGCAAAAACACCTCGTTGGCCGGGTCAGTGCTGGTCATCCGCACGTAGGGCGGCAACGGGGCCGACCAGGGCCGCTCGAAGGTCAGCGCCGGATGCGGGGTGGCCAGGCGCAAACGGGCCGGATCCTGCACCGTCGTCCCGTCATAGCGCACGCCCAGCGGCTTGAGCACGGCGTCGACGAGGGATGGCTCGGTGGCCAGGCCGGTTTGGGCATCATGGAGGAATCCCAGGCCGCCGAGCAGCACCACCGGCTGGTGCCGGCCTTCGCAGGCGGCCAGCCAGCCGGCATAGGCGGCCGCACCGGGGGCGGCGTCGCCGTCCAGCACACTGATCACGGCCCGGGCAGACCGTGACACAGCCTCCGACGGCAGGCCGCCGGCGAGGTCGTGGTACCGCACCGTGAGCCCCAGGTGGTTGCAGACGGTTTCCAGCGCCGTCATGACGTTCTGGCCCCGCAATGTCACCTGGTCGGCCTGGGCGTAGACCACGAGCACGTCCCGGCCCCCGGCCCCGACGGACGGGGTCTGGGCGGCCACGACGCGAGGCGTCTGGGCAGCAACAACAACTGTTGCCATGGCCAGCAGGCAGCGCCGGATCACGGAGTCTGCCAAAGCGCCGTCAGGCCGATGTCCGCCACATAGGGAATGAACCCGGCGGCCCGGACCTGATCCGCTGCTGCGGCCCGCATCGGGGCGTTGTGCGGATCGACGTATTCGATGACGAGGACAGGCAGGCCATACGTGGCCTTGGCTTTGGCCCAGAGGGCCTGCTGGCGCTGCGCATCCGCCTCCGGTCGCCAGCGGTAATGCCTGCCTTTGAACTGGTAATCCGTAAAAACCGACTCCGTGGCCAGGCCCGCCAGGGATGGCGCCAGTCGGGACAGCAGCGAGTGGCCGCCATTGGCGACGAGCAGGGCCTGGGGATAACGCTGCTTCAGGGCTTTGATCAGTTCCACCATGGCGGCGGCGGCCCCGGGATGTTTGCCCTTTTGTTCCAGAGCCTCGGCCGCATCGATCGTGTCGAGGAAAAACCCGTCATACCCCTTGGCGAGGATACGGGCGGCCACCTCATCGATGACCAGCCGGCGCCAATCCGGCGAGCGGGGATCGACGGTCAGGGCGTCGGGCCAGTCCGGATTCCGCCCGGCGATCGCCCCCGGGGTCGCCGTCAGGATCGGGGCATAGGATCGGGTGGTGTGGACCTCACCCAGGGACAGATAGGCCAGGACCGTCTGGCCGGGCCGCCGCAAGGCCGAAACCCGCCAGGCGTGGTCAGGCTCGAGGACGAGGACGTCGGGGCCCTGCAGCGCTGCGGGCGGCTCCTGATCCCCGTAGTAGACGGCCCAGCTGTCTGCCTGCGTCAACGTCCGGACATGACTGGCCGTTGCGCCCGTGATGTTGGCCGCCCAGCCACCGATGGCGGCCAGTGCCAAAGTCGCCAGGGCCCCCAACCGCCAGCGGCGGGCGGGCGGGGTCAGGACAGGCTCGGGAGGGGAATCCACAGTGACGGCTCCTAGGACAGCGGTTGTTTCATGAAAATATGAAACTCCAAATCATTCAGTGACCGATCCAACAACCAGAGGCCGATCAGCAGCGTCACGGCACTGGATGCGGCATAGCCGAACCCATAGGCCGGTAGTCCCCCGCTGAAGGACAGCCAGGTGAACAGGCCGTTGGTGACGAGGAAGGTCAACGCCACCAGACAGGCCTCTTTGCGGAAATCGAAGTACTGCAGCAAAATCAGCGTGATCAGGTGCAGGACGTGAAAAAACGACCCCAGCACGCCGGCCCGGAAGACGAAGACGCTCAACCAGGAGACCTGCAGCCACTCGCTCAACTCCGGGGTAAAGATCACCAGGCCCAGGGTGAGCAGGCCCTGCACCTTCAGCAACAGCCCGAGACTTTGGCGCAGGACGTCGCCGATGCGGGCTTTGACGGCCAAAATGCCCTGCAAACTGTCCCTGTCGGCGATGGCGGAGAAGTAGCCCCGGTACTGATCGTAGAAATCGGTTTCGACCTTGAGCAGAAACAGAGCCAGGGCCGGCACGATGCCGAGGTAGGCCAGGAACATGGCGTTGTCGTAGACGGGCGCCGCCCGCAGCAGGCCGGAGACGGTTTCGCCGGGACCGGGCTGATACCAGAAGAGGATCTTGTCGATCCAGATGCCGAGGTTATAGGCAAAGCCCGTCAGGGCCAGTTGCCAGTAATCCCGGAAATAGGCCCAGAGGTGCGGCGAGGCCTCGGTCGGCATGCCGAACTCCCTGTCCAGCCGGCTGAGCAGCCAGAGGTAGGTGACCAGGTAACCCAGGGTGAAGCCGGCCAGCTTGCCCGCCAGGCCCCCGACAGTTTCGCCAAACAAGCCGGCCACCACGCTGACCGCCAGGCCGAAGGCAAAGGCCAGGGTGATCGATCGGAAGTCATGGGCGGCAGACAGAAAGATCATCACCAGCCAGGTCCCGTTCAACAGGGCGTACAGGGTCGTCGCGGCAATGGCGGCAAAGGGCGGCAGCGGCACGAAATGCAGGAACACACCGGCCACGACCACCTGGACGAGCAGCAGCGGGACCAGGAGTTGGGCATAGGCCGGCGCCAGGGCCGACGTATCGCCCAAATACAGGCGGTCGGCCAGGTAGCGTGAGGCGACCATCTGACAGACGCCCACTCCGATCAGCGAAAAGGCGAACGCATAGGAGACCAGGGCGAGAAAAATGCGGTTGTCGGCGGTGGCGGAGGAAAAAATACTCAGATAGCCCAAAACGGCCAAGGCGACGCTGGAGGAAATCCAGGGCCCGGACGAGACGACGGCGGCATACCCGAAGGCCCGCATCGGCCCGCCGAGACCTTCCGTGTGCAGCATCCGCCGCAAAGTGAAGCCGATCCCCGCCATGGCTAGGCCCCCTTGCCCGCAACGTTGGCGTAGAGCTTGCGGTAGGCCGCCCAGACGTCGTCGAGTTTGTAGTAGGCCTCGACCCGCTGCAGGCCCGCTTTCATCATCGCCGCATGGCGGGCCGGATCCCGGGCCAAAGCGACGATCGCCGCCGCCGTCCTGTCGGGCGAGGCCACCGGGGTGATCACGCCCGACGCCCCGAGGGCCGCATCCTCGCCGGCCATGCCTTCCAATAGTTCCCGACAGCAGCCGACGTCCGTGGAGACGCTGGGCACACCGGCGGAGGCCGCTTCCAGAATGACCAGGGGCTGGGATTCGGACACGGAGGTGAGGACGTTCAGGTCCAGCCTGGGCAGCCATTCCTTGACGCTGACCATGCCCGTGAACGTCACCGTCCCGCTGATGCCGAGCATCTCGACCAAAGCGATACATTCAGCGTGGTAGTCGGGATCCTCGTCGAGCGGCCCCATCACATAGGCTTCGATCGGGACCTGCTGACTGGCCAACTGGACCGCCCGCAGGTAGGTCTTGATATCCTTGATGGGGACGACCCGCCCGATCAGGGCGATGCGGAAGGGCCGTGCGGACCAGTCGCCCTCGCGGAGCCGGGCCTGGATCAGGGCCGGATCGATGCGGATGCCGTTGGGGACGATCTGCAGCTTGTCGGCACTGGCACCAGCGGCGATCTGCAATTTGCGGTTCGGCTCGTGGAGCGTGATGATCCGGTCGGCCATGTCGTAGGTCATCTGCCCGAGGAAGCGGTACTGGCTGCGCCACCACGTCTTGAAAAACGCCTCGTGGGCGGCGTAAGCCGTGCCGTCCGGCGGCTCCTCGTAGATCCAGTCGGCATGGGCGATCTCGATTTCCCGTTCGCGGGTGTAAAGCCCGTGCTCGGTGAGCATCATGCCGCCGCCCGTGCGCATTTTGGCCAGCGCACCCAGGAATCCGGCGTAGCCCGTGGAAATCGGATGGTAGACGGCCGCCTCGGGCAGCGGCACGTCGAAGAGGTGGAACATCGGCCCGTGGATGGAGCGCCAGGTCCAGAAATAATCGAGGAAGGACACCCGCCGCCCGCGCGAATCGTAGAGGTGGCGCAACAGCCGCCAACTGCTGCGGGCCGTCATCAGAGTCACGGCCGAGTGTTTGCCGGAGCGGAGCAATCGGTCGATCGTCCGCATGAAGGGACAGCGGCTGGCGTTGTCGGACTCGTGCAGGTCCTGCATCGCCGCAACCAGGTCCGCCCGGGCTTCACGCCGCACGCCGGTGTCCACGGTGCCACCGAACAGGAAAATGTCCTGCCGGGAAACGATGTTCGGCGGCAGCTGATACTTGTCGAGGCGCGGGTAGTGCTCGTCCGGCAAGAGTGTGACGAGGGCGAAATTCACTTCGGACAAAGCCGTGACCAACTGGTGTACCCAGCTGCTGACGCCGCCCGTGATGTAGGGATAGCTGCCTTCCAGGATCAGACACACATCAGCTCGCATGGGCACACCAGTATCTGGCTGTGTCAGCCCACTCGTCGTCGGATCCCATCACGGCAAGCCACGCGGACGTCGCTGCCGGCAATTGCTCAAAAAGCTGATGCTCGAACAGCACCCGGCAGCGAGGGAGGTGCACAGGGGCGGGCATGGGAGCGGGGTGCACCGCCTGAGGCAAGGCGTCGAGG
>JACMPN010000105.1 GCA_014377495.1 Candidatus Sericytochromatia bacterium | reverse complement strand
GCGGCCGAGAAAGGTGGCGGCGATCAAGCCCGAGACACAGGCGGCGGCCGTGTAGCTGCCGCCGATGATGCCCAGCTGGGCCAGCGGGATGGCCAGCGCCTTGGCAAAATCGGGACCCAGGGGCATGACCATCATGAAGTCCAGGATGTTGATGAACTGCACGGCGGCGATCATGACGACGATCAGGCGTTCGGAGTTGGCGGCGACCAAGGCTCGGTTCCTCGCAGGTTGGCAGGTGACAATGCTCTGGTCTGTACACCGTGGCCTTCATGACCACCGGGATACCTTCAGCATAGCGGGCATGTGTCCCTGGCCAGGGTCGCAGTCGCCCGACACCCCGTCACGCGCTGCGCTCCCGTGGGTGGGTGCAGGTGGCCGTTGGGCGGGACGGCTGGTTCAGGACGTCCCGGCAGAGCGGTTGTACACTACCGAACGGGCGCCCAGGTCTCGGCGCCGGATGGCCGCGGGGGGGTGCGCTCCGGCAAGGGGAACGGCATGGCAGACACTATCCGCATTCTGGTGATGGCAGGGAGCCTGCGGGTCGATTCCCTGAACAAAAAGCTCGCCCGGGTCGGGGCCGAGGCCCTGACCCGCCTGGGCGCCACCGTCGATCTGCTCGATTTCCGCGACGTGGCGATGCCGCCCTATGACGGTGACGATGAGACGGCGAGCGGCCTGCCCCCGGGGGCCATTGCCTTCAAGGCCCGCCTGGCCGTAGCCCAGGCCTTCCTGTTTGTCAGTCCTGAATACAACAACTCGATCCCGGGCACCTTCAAAAACGCCATCGACTGGGCGTCCCGGGGCGACGACCACGTCTTCGACGGCAAGATCGCCGCCTTGATGGCCGCCTCGCCGGGTGGTGCGGGCGGAATGCGCTCGCTGCTGCATTTGCGCCCGGTGTTGACGTCGCTGGGCGTCTGGCTGGTGCCGGATCAGGTGACCGTCTCCAAGGCGCACGAGGCCTTTGACGAGGCCGGGCAGTTCAAGGTGCCGTTTTATCAAAAACAGGTCGACGGCCTGGCGGTGTCACTGCTGGATGCCGCACGGCGTCTCGGTTAAGAGCTTGCAGCGATAGGCTCCGAGCAGAGTGCGCAGGTGCGCGACGGGGAGGGTGCTATGTTCACAACGGGTTCGGCCGACGATGCGGCCAGCGACGAGGAATGGATCCCGATCACGGGGCGATGGCCTGTGACGGTGCCCGACGAGACGGGCAAGCCCGAGCGCTTTGGCTGGCTGGTGGCCACGGTCGGCGAGACGGGCATCGGCGTCCTGCATACGCTGACGCGCGAAATCCGCCAGCTCAATTGGGAAGCGCTGTACCAGTTCAACCCCACGTTCAATGTGGAAGCGGTCCTGGCGGAAGTCGGTGTGGCGCCGGAAGCGGCACCCGAGCCGGAGGTCAGGGCGACCCAGATGCCGGTCCGGCCGAAGGCTCAGCCCGTGGCCGCTGCGCCCCGGCCGGCCACACCGGGAGTCATTTATCGCCTCACTGTCGGCCGGCCGATCGAGGTGCCGGCGGGTGACGGCTTTGTCGAAGAGACGGGCTGGCTCATCGCCGCCGTCGGGGCCGACGCCGTGACCGTGCGGCATCCGGAAGGCCAGACGAGTCGTGATCTCAGCTGGGGTCAGGTGCTCTGGGCCAATCCGAGCTGGCTGCCCCCGAACACCCGCATCCGCATGTCCAATGGCCGACTGGGTCTGTTCAAGGGGCTGGACGGGGAGTTTGCCGTCGTCGAGGGAGCAGCGTCCTTTGATGATCCGACGGGCGGACTGCGGTCGTCTGCCTATGTCGATCGGTCCTTTAGCGAGCCGATCGACGTCATGGCGGCCCGCAACGCCGAGCGAATCGGCTGAGCCACCGGCAGACCCGCCGAACTGCGGCCGGCAGTCGCCGGTTTGTCGTGTCCGAGGTGGGGGGCGGGGTATCCTGGGAGCGCACCATTCACGCCCAAACAGACGAGGATCGCCATGGAGCCCATGACCCAGGTCGACCGGCGCAAGATCGAAGCCGCCCGGGAGGCCATCCGAGACAGCGTTTTGCATACCCCGCTGTTCACGTCGCAGACCTTTGGGGCGATGGCCGGCTGCCCGTTGTGGCTCAAAGCGGAAAATCTACAGCGGACCGGCTCGTTCAAGATCCGGGGCGCTTACTACTGTTTGAGCAAGTTTACCGAGGCCGAACGGGCCCGTGGGGTCGTCACCGCGTCTGCCGGCAACCATGCCCAGGGTGTCGCCCTGGCGGCCCGGCTCTGCGGCATCAAGGCGACCGTCTTCATGCCGTTGCGGGCCTCCATCGCCAAGGTGCAGGCAACCCGCGGCGCCGGGGCGGACGTCCGACTGGTCGGTGAGGCGTTCGACGAGGCCGTGGCGGCCGCCAAGGCCCATGCCGAGGCGACGGGGGCCGTCTTCGTCAGTGCCTTCGACCACGACGACATCATCACCGGGCAGGGCACGGTCGGTCTGGAGATCCTCGATGACCTGCCGGACGTCGAGACGGTCATCGTGCCGGGGGGCGGCGGCGGCCTGATGAGCGGGGTCGCCATCGCCCTGAAGGAGACGAATCCGAATATCCGGATCATCGGGGTCCAGGCGGAAGGGGCACAGGCCTTCGTGCAGAGTTGGCAGCAGCACAAGATCGTGCCCGGAGCCCACGTGAACACGATCGCCGACGGCATCGCCATCAAGCGGCCGGCGGAACGGACCCTGCATTACCTGAGCAAATACGTCGACGAAATGGTCACGGTGCCCGACGAGGCCACAGCCAACGCCATCGTCATGCTGATGGAGCGCTCCAAGCTGGTCGTCGAGGGGGCCGGGGCCGTCGGCGTCGCCGCCGTGATGACGGGCAGGGTCGCCTGCAAGGGCAAGACCGTGGTCGTTCTGTCGGGCGGCAACATCGACACCAAGCTGCTCAGCACGGTGATCGAGCGGGGCATGACGAACGCCCACCGCTACGTGCGGATCTTCACGGCCTGCGACGACCGGCCGGGCGGGTTGGCCAGCCTGCTCAAGGCGATCGCCGACATGCAGGGCAACCTGATCGAGGTCATCCACAACCGTACCAGCAGCCTGGTGCCTTTGGGGATGACGGGCGTCGAGATCCAGATCGAGACCCGCGACATGGCCCACATCGACGACATCCTGGCCGGTCTGGCCCAGCGCGAGTACAGCGTCCAGATCATGCCTTAGGCGGATAATGACCGGCAATTGATCACTCTGTCACAGGCGTGTCATTTGTCGGTCATCTTGTTTCGGCGGGCATAGCGTCTGGTGCGGCGCGACCCCTATGGTGGATGGGCAATCCCTGTGAGGAGTATGCCCGTGGCCATTCTCGCCTTCTTTTTCGTGCACTGGCAGCTCTCCGTGCTTTTCCAGAGCTTTTTCCAGCATCGCTACGTGGCGCACCGCCAGTTCACGATGTCGCGTCGCTGGGAGCGGTTCTTCCACATCTGCACGTACGTGACCCAGGGGGCGAGCTACCTGCAGCCCGCGGCCTACGCCGTGATGCACCGTATGCACCACGCCTACAGCGACAGCGCCCAGGACCCCCATTCGCCGCACTTTTACCCGCACGCCGGGAGCATGATGTGGACGACCAAAGACCGCTATCTGGATCTGGTCGCGGGCCGGGAACAGCCCGAAGCCCGTTTCGCCGGCGGCGCCCCGGACTGGCTGTCCCTCGAGTGGTTCGCCAATACCTGGTTCAGCCGCCTCGCCTGGGTCGCCGTGTATGTCGCGATCTACGTGCAGTTCGCCACGTCCCCCTGGCTGTTCGCCCTGCTGCCGTTCCACTTCGTGATGGGCCCCGTCCACGGGGCCATTGTTAACTGGTGCGGACACAAGTACGGCTACCGGAACTTCGACAGTGCCGACAAATCGACCAACGCCCTGGTGTTTGACTTTCTCACGGCCGGCGAGTTGTTTCAGAATAACCACCACGCCTTTGCCATGAGCCCCAACTTTGGCGTGAAATGGTATGAAATCGATCCCACCTATTGGTTCATGCGGGCCCTGCGTGCCGTCGGGATCATCACCTTCAAGGCCTCGCCGGCCATGCGGGTCACCCCGCTGGCGGCCCCGGCCGAGGTGGCGCCGGCCCCGGTTGAGGCGACGCTCGTCTGATCCGACCATGCCATTAGCCGCTCCGATCACCGGTCGGGGCGGCTTTTTGATTGAGTACCCATGACCGGGGATTTGCTACGCTCGTTCGGTTCGGGAAAGGGGGGCGACATGGCTCAAGTATTCGGTGTTCGACTTGGCCGATGTCTGGTGACGCTCGGGGGCCTGACCGTGGCGGGCCTGTTGCCGACTTTGGCGACGGCCGCCGATCAGGCCCCGGTGGCGTTTCCCGATCTGGCGAAACGGCCCCTGCCGACAGGTCCTGCGGGGGCCGCGATCCGGCTGGGGCGGGATCTCGTTACGGATACGGGCAGATGGGCGGAGGGCTATGTGGGCAATCGTCTCTCCTGTGGGAGCTGCCATCTGCATGCGGGCTGCCAACCGGGCGCCATGCCGCTCGTGGGGATGACTGCGGTCTACCCGATGTACCGGAGCCGGCGGGCCAAGATCGACACCCTGGAAGACCGGATCAACGACTGTTTCACCCGCAGCCTGGACGGTCGTCCCCTACCGCTGCAGAGCCGGGAGATGCGGGGCCTGATCGCCTATATGACCTGGTTGTCCGCCGGGATTCCGCCGGGGAAGCGGGTCCTGGGCAGTGGCGTCACTCTACTTGCCGGCACACGGCCGGCGGACATCGGGCGGGGGCAGCACGGGTTCCAGTCGACCTGTGCGGCCTGTCATGGGTCGGACGGGCTGGGGACGCCTGCGGCGCCACCGCTGTGGGGCGACCGCTCGTTCACGATCGGGGCCGGCATGGCCCGACTGCGTACGGCGGCCGGCTTCATTCAGGCGAATATGCCCCGCGGTCAGGGCGGCAGTCTGAGTGAGGATGACGCCGTCGACATTGCCGCCTATGTGCTGTCCCACGACCGGCCGGATTTCCCCGACAAAACCCAGGATTGGCCCCAGGGCGGCAAGCCGCCCGACTGCCCTTATTGATCGGGCGTCTGCGCTTCTGTTGGCCCAGGCTCCGCCACCGCTTCCTCTCGGCGGGGCCGCAGGGCTTTGGCGATGGCGGCCTGATGGTCCGCCGGGGCCTCGCACCAGGCGGCGAATTGGACTTTGCCAGCCTGGAGCATGCCGGTCCGGCAGCCGGTGATCCCGTTGCGGGTCAGGAATTCGTCGAGGTGCTTGTGAAAGTGGGTGGCAGTGCCTTCGGCGCTGCCCCCGTAAAAGTCCCAGTAAAAGCGCAGACCCATGGTGTTTCCGTCCTTATTGCCGCCATCAGGCGTTTTGGGCCTGGGCTCGCATCCCGACTGCATTTGCGGGGGTTTAGCCCGGGTGGTGGCGGGGTATGAAGTCATTATTGGTTGGTGTCAGGATTTGCCGATCGTGTCGGCATTGGTCCGTCCGGTGCCAGGTTACCGTATTCCATCGTGTTTCAGGCGTAGAAAGGCTGGGTCGAGCATGTCGTTGGACCTCTCCGGCATCAGTGGCATCGATCCCACCAATGTTACCCGCAGTGCCAAGGAGTACGACACCGCCGCCGAAGCGATCCAGGCCGCCAATACGGATGCGGGCTCCGAACTGGTCGTCGAGTATACCGACGAGATGGGTCTGACCAAGTTTGCCGTGCTCAACCTGGAGCCCAAGACGGCTTTTGATCCCACCAAGCTCAGCTTTGACGAGGGCCTGCAGGTGCGCAGCGCCGTGCTCACCGAAGCCGTGAAATCCGGCCCGGACACCCTGAATAGAATGAAGGTGCTGTCGACGGGCGACACGGACCTCTACCACAACATCGACAGCACCCTGTCGTTGGCCCGGGCCACCTTCACCCGGGTGCGCGCAGGCGCTACCGGCGTCGCCAACGGGTTCAACACCACGGGCAACAACACCGTTGAGATGGACGTCGTCCTCTCCAATCGCCAACAGGTGCTGTCTCACCTGGAGTCCACGATCAATCGGGTCAGTGCCGAAGAGGTCCATCTGGGCGATTCGATCACGGCGGCCCGAGCAGCTGGCAACGCGTCCCTGGCCGGTCAGATGCTCATCCAACTGGAGCACCTGCAGGCCCACAAGGATGACCTGATCACGGCCCGGGGCATCATGCGGGCCGATGCCCTGACGAGCCCCAAGGACGACACCCACCCCATCCCCGGCATGAAGAACGCCGAGGGCAAGGCTGTCCAGGTCGGATCCTGGCGGAACACGATGGACAAGGCGACCTCGCTGTTGCGGCAGCGGGCCGTGGCGTTGCAGGAAAAACTGGCGGCGGCGGCGGCTCCGGCGATCCGCAGAGGCCTCGAAAAGCAGATCATCGAAGTCAACACAGCCATTGCCTCGGTCTGTACCCGGCAAATTGACGCCGGCCAATCGGCCCTGATGTTACAGGGACGCCGTCTGGCCCTGGCCTCGATCGGCAACAGCCTCAAAACGGCCCGGACTGACCTGGGATCGGCGCAGACTCCTGCCAAGGTGAGCGAGGTCAAGGCCACCCTGATCCGGGAGATGGAAATCCAGATCAAGCAGTACAAGGCGCACGCCACGCGCAGCGGTGTGTCCAATGAAGCTGTCGCCTTGCTCGAGAGCCAGGTGCAGGAGCTCAAACTCATGGACACCCCGACTGCGGCGAGTCTGCTGAACAAGCTGAATGCCCAGCAGGCGCAGTTGCTCAAGGCCGTGACCGCCGGAGCCCGCATCTGGGACGGGATCTCGCCCGATGAGGGTAAGGCCCTCGTGCAAATTGATAAAGGTGTGACAGCCGTTCAGGGTGATTATGACGAAGCGGTGGCGCGCCTGGCCCAGTTGAAGGCCCAGGCCACCATGGCCAAGAACTTTGCCCAGAGCGGCTATGTGCCGTTGCCGGGTGGACAGCTGGACCTGACTGCCGCCACCCAATGGCGGCCCGGATCCAAAGGGATCTCCGGTTACCAGGCCAATGCGACGATCATCGCCCGGTACAACATCATCGACAAGGGGTTTACGGCCTATCTGGGCGATCCGCCGATCGCGGGCTGGACCCGGTTTGCCAAGCAGGCCTGTCGGGGAGCGGGCGAGCAGATCGCCCTGCTGGAGTCGCTGATGGGGATCCGGGAGACCGTGTTGGGCTTCGACTTCGATCCGGCCAACGAAGTGAACGCCCTCCGGGAAATGGTTGCCCTGCTCAACGATCCGAACGTCGAAAAGATGTTCAATGCCTTTTTTGGCGGCTCGTCCGACGTGGCGGCGATCCGGTCCGACTTCAACAAAGACAACCTCGTGGATGCCTGCGTCAAACTGAAAGCCATGGTGGGACGCATCAGTGGCAGTCTCGACAAGCTGCATGGGGCGTTTGTCCAAGGCAACACGGAGATTGCCAAGAACATCGCCGCCGCCTATGACGTGTTTCTGAAAGGTGAGGCGGCGCAGGACAAGACGCCGGGCGAAGACGGCCTCACTGCCCTCAAGGCCAAGCTGACGACTGACAAGAGCCAGGTGGCCAAGGGCAAAATCTACGATCCCCAGGGCTATCTCCTGATGGCCTTTACCAAGTATCAAAGTGCCAACAGGCTGACGAGCCGGCTGCACGGCGTCGAGCCGGGCCCGAACCGGACTTTGCTGCTCAACCAGCGCAAACACCTGATCGACGAGGGCAACCTGCTGATCGGATGTCAGGAGCAGTTGGTCATCCTGCAGCAGGCGTCGATTTTCGGGGACAAGGACGTGTCCTGGGTGATGAGTCAGATGAGCAAAAACGCCTCGCTCCCGTTGCCGGGCGGCAAGGAATACAAGTTGCTCCCGGATGGCGGCAATTGGGCGGACTTTGCCACCCGCATGGGCTTCGAGGCGGTCAGCCCGCAGGACTTTGCCAATTCGCTGTCGGTGGAGGACTTCCGGGCGGCCAAGAAGACCAACCCTGCTTTGCCGGCCCAGACGGCCCATGGTCCCAACACGCAGTTTTACTTCACCCAGGTGATCGTGGCCAAGGGCGTCGTCATCGACGATCCCAAGACGAAGCAGCCCTACCCGGAGGGGACCGTCCTCCATTTCCGGCTGTCGGCGGCCAATCCGCCCAAGGGCACAGCCGGCGAGTTCTTCCTGAGCTACAGCAGTGGTCCCAACGCCGATTCGCTGGCGCCTGATCCGCCGGCGGTCCGCAGGCCCTATGTGCATGTCGAGGGCAACATCATCAGTGGTGCCGCATACGTGGCCTCCATGCCAGCCAGGGGGGTCAGGAAGGCCTTCAACGCCCTGATGGACTAATTTGCCGTCCCCGCAGCGACACCCGGCTAGGCGGCGACGATCTCCACGGGGATTACGGGGGCGAACTTGAGCACCAGCAGGGTGATGTCGTCGTCCTGTATGCCTTCAAAGTCGGTGAATGCCTGCAACAGCCCGTCGCGGACACCGGCGGCCGAGGCGCCCTGGCGGTCGTGGATGACCTGCTCGAAGCGATCGAAGCCGAACTCCTCACCGACCGGGTTGCGACCCTCGATGATCCCGTCGGAATAAAAGACCAGCACGTCGCCGAAGCTCAGGTGCGACTCGTGCAAGGCGTACTTGCCTTTTTTACGCACGCCCAATGGGTAGACCGCCGGCGACTCCACGGCCGAAACGTCGCCGTCGGGGCCCGACATCAGATACGGATGGGGATGACCGGCATTGGCCGAGATCATCGTCCACGTGTTCAGGTCGATGACCGCGTAGATGAAGGTCATGAACCGCCGTTCCGTGGTGGCGTTGTAGATCATGTCGTTCAGGCCGGTCATCACTGCGGTGATGTCGGCGTTCTGGCCGACTTGCGTGTGCAGCGAGCTCTTGGCCATGGCCATCAGCAGGGCGGCACCGAGACCATGGCCGTTGACGTCGCCGACTGCCACGGCCAGGTGCGTGTCACCCATGGGCAGCAGGTCGTAATAGTCGCCGCCGACCTCGTCGGCCGGTTTGAAATGGAAGGCGATGTCCATGCCCGGGATCGCCGGCGGCTTGGTCGGCAGCATGGACTGTTGGATCTGGGTGGCGATTTCCAGTTCCCGGGCCATGCGCTGCTGGTCTTCCCGGGCCTTCTGGCGCTCGGCCTGGAGCATGGCGTTGTCCAGGGCGCTTTCCAGGCTGTTGCCGAAGTTCTGCAGGAAACCGACGTCTTTTTTGGTGGGCAGCTCCTCGTGGAAACTTTTGCTGGCCGGATCGAGCTTGCGGATGGCCAGCAGTCCCAGCAGGGCGCCGCCTTTGCGTTGTAGCGGGATGACGACGCTGATGCTGTAGTCGGGACCGTCCGACTCCTCGACGGCACCGACGTACAACGCCTCCATACAGGCCAGGCAGGGGACCAGACCGGGGCTCTGCAGGGCCTTGTCGGCCGTCTTGAAAACGACGGGCTCCGTCGGGATCGTCAGCTCGGCCACCGGCAACGACCAGGTGCTGGCAATCAGGCGGGCGGCGCTGTCCCCTTCAAGGCCTTCGGCTGCATGAATGGCATGGGGCGTCAGCTGTCCATCCGCATCGAGCAGGAAGCCGACTGCCTGATCCATGGCGAACAGGTCGAACAGGGTCCGCAGGGACAGGGTGGTGATGTCATTTAGATCAGACGTGGCCCCCGCCGACAGGGCGAAGGCGCTCATCGCGTGGATACCCTTGAGCTGGCGGTTCAGTTCTTTTTGGGACTTGTCGAGCCGCCGCTCCGTCTTGACGAGCAGTTTGACCTGCTCCTTCAGGGTCTGGTTCTGCTGACGCAGAGTCTCCAGTTCCTCGATGGTGACGTCCAACGCCCTGTCTCCCCGCTTAGTTCGCCGCCGGCTCGTAGAGGGCGCAGAGGACGACCGTGTTGTTGTGGTAGTAAGTCTTGCCGTTGATCGGGGCGATCTCGCCATAGCAGTGGAAGCCCACCCAGGGCACGTCTTTGCCGATGGCCTGCTGCATGGGATCGATCGTCACTTCCGTCGTCTTTTCGCCAAAGATCAGCCGGCCCCGGCCGCAGCAGTCGAACTGGAAGACGAGGGCGGGCTTCTGGTCGGGATGACGCTCGCCGATCCGGCTGGCGGACTTGATGACACCGTCGTGGATCTTGTCGGCATCGCGACGGGTCAGCTGCACGGTCGTGCCTTCAGCCATGCCGCCCGGGTAGAAGAGCGCCCCACGTTCCTTGTCCAGGCCCAGCGGCGTGCGGATGATGAAGGCGTCGTAATCGCCCGCCAACTCGGGCGGCAGCCGCTCGCCGATGCTCAGATAGACGACCTCAGCCGACGCCAGATCCTCGGGGTCGTCCTCACAGTACTCGCGGAACAGGTCCCACGCCGGCTCGTCGTCGATCTCCAGGATGTAGCCGCCTTCGGTCTTGGTGATCGTGTGCTCGACGCCGATCGGCTCGCAACCGTGGCTCACGACGACGTCGGCCTGCACGGCCCCGCCAATGAGCAAGGCGGCCACGCCATCGTTGTACACATTGCCGTCGTGGTACTGGTACGTCTTTTCGAAGCGCATCATCTCACCGGCCCCGCCGCCGGCCACCGCAAGTCCGGCCGGTTTATTGGCTTCGAGCGCACTCAAGAAGTCCGTGCAGTTGGCCGTCAGGCCGTCCGGAAAGACCAGCAACAGCTTGCCGCCGCCCTTGTCCTTGAGGCTGTCGGCGACCGCCTTGCCGCATTCGGCCGCATTGGTGCCGACGCCGCTGGCGAACAGGGTCTGAAAGGTCATCCCCTCGGAGCGGACGAGCATCACCGTGACGGCGTGGCTGCCCTCGTCGGAGCCTGCCTGGGTGATCACGCCTTCGGCAGAACAGCCCGTCATCGGGGCCGAACCGGTCACGTCGGTGACGCCCTGCAGGAGGGCGGTCTGATCGTAGCCGGTGGTGGCAAAGGCCATGACCAGATCGATCCGGCCGTCGCCGATCTGCTCCATGGCTTGGAGTGCTGCTTCCCGGCCGGCGTCAAAGGATTTTTTGCTGGTGCTTTTGCCGACGCCCGCTTTGGTAGCCATGTAGAGCCCTCTCATCGATATGCCGGATCAGGCGTCATCCTGCCTGGCGGCGAAACAGTCATTGATCAGCGGTAACAATCCTAGTGTACGCCTGCCTTCTCGGCAGTGTCGAGACGCTGCCGGCGACCTTTTGTGCAGGCGCTTTGCCGCCATATTGGCGGTGGGCCAGGGCCAAACGTCAACAGCCAGCCGGTGAGGGCTGGCTGTTGCGTATCCGGAGAGTTTAGCCGGAGATGCCGAGCAGGTCGACTTCGAACTGCAGGGTGGAGTTCGGCGGGATCGTCGGGCCGGCACCGCGGGCGCCGTAGCCGAGATGCGGCGGGATTGTCAGGTTGCGTTTGCCGCCGACCTGCATGCCCTCGACGCCCATGTCCCAGCCCTTGATGACCTGGCCGACGCCGAGCACGAACTCGAACGGTTGGCCACGCGGCACGGAGGAATCGAACACGGTGCCATCGGCCAGCTTACCGGTGTAATGCACTTGGACCCGTTGACCGGCTTTGGCCGTCTGGCCTTCACCGACCGTCACGTCTTCCTTGCCCAGGGGCGGCAGGGACTTGACTTCCAGCAGCTCGACTTCGAAGCGGAGCGTCGAGTCGGGCGGGATCGCCCCACCGGCACCACGACGGCCATAGGCCAGGGTGGGCGGGAGCGTCAGGATGCGCTTGCCACCGGCCTGCATCGTCGCCACGCCTTCGTCCCAGCCCTTGATCACCTGACCGACGCCGATGATGAACTCAAAAGAGACGCCACGCTGGACGGACGAGTCGAAGACCGACCCGCTCTGGAGCCAGCCCGTGTAGTGCATGACGCAGATGTCGCCGGTCTGGGGCAACGGGCCGCTGCCGGTTGTCACTTCTTCGATCCGCAGGCCGGACTCGGTGGTGCTCGTCGGGTAAG
>JACMPN010000104.1 GCA_014377495.1 Candidatus Sericytochromatia bacterium | reverse complement strand
CTCGGTTTGACAATCGGTGATGGCGAGATCACGACTGGACGCCTCTCTCGGCAGGATGGGCGGCCCGGTCCGGTTGGAGCCGGTCGACACGACGGTCGTGTTGATGCACGGCGCCGGCGTTGCCCCTGATCCCGTGCCGTCGCTCCCGCTATCGGCGCCGCCACTCCCGCCTGTCTGGAAAGCCTGTGCGGCGGCGATCAGCAGCGGCGGGATGGCCGCAAGCGGCAGATCGACGTGGCGAGCTTCTTGCTTGTGTGACTTGATTTCGCTGATTGCCGCTTGCTCCGCTTGGGTAAGCGGCTGATCGGCGGCTCGTTTCTCGAAGCCGCTTTGGGCGAGGGCCCCGAGGGCAGCGACCTGGCCGGCAGTTTGGCCGTCGCAGCCTTGAATGCCAATCAAGGCGAAAATGATCACTGCGAGGCGGCGGTTCATCAGCATAGGGACCTCCGGTGGGGCGAGCGGGTATGGTCGTTTCTTCTCAGCTCGGTGACTAGAGTGCCGGACCTGTTCCGCAAAAGTCAGAGAGCAAAGACGGATTAGCAACACTTGCCAAGCGGTGTTTTGGAATAATGGTGGTTTTCGCCTATAGGGTCTATCCCTCGGAATTGGTTATGGATTCGTTAATGGCATGATCTTTAGTGATCTTTTAGGGGGGGGTGTGTATGGCTGAAATGATTACTGTGAGTGTGCTCGCCGATTCGGTGCGGCCGATCGTTTGGTGATGTTACGAAATATGTAATCTCTGCTGTGGGTGTCTCGCCAGTGGCAGAGGCGGCAGGCGAATTGGAGCAATCACTCAATTCATGTACCGGGGCATGCCCATCAAGATCGGCGTCGGCCTGCTGACGATCATGGTCAGCCTGGGCCTGATCGGGGACTATATGCGGACGGCGATGGGCCGATTGCTGCTGATGGTCCCCAAGGTCGTCTGACGCAGAAAGGCCATCCCGGCCGAACCCAGTTGGGCTCGGCCGGGATGGCCTTTTGACGGTTTTGCTTAGCGCTCGATATGGGAAGGCGGTTTGCTTTCCGCCGCAGATTCAGCGGCCGCCTCTCTGCGGTTGTGGCGGATGGAGGACCACACGGACAGGCCGATGAAGGCCACGCCGCACAGGCCGGTGATGACCTCCGGCACGTGGACGCTCATACTGACGAGCATGAAGGCGGCCAACGCCCCGATCCCGTAGTGGGCGCCGTGCTCCAGGTAGATGAACTCCTGCAGGGTGCCACGCCGGACGAGGTAGATCGTCAGCGACCGGACGAACATGGCGCCGATAGCCAGGCCCAAGGCGATGATGACCACGTCCTTGGTGATGGCGAAGGCGCCGATGACCCCGTCAAAGGAGAACGAAGCGTCCAGGACTTCGAGGTAAAGGAAGCTCATCAGGCCCGCCTGTTTGACGCCCCCCGCTACGGCGTCGCCCGTGCTCGGATCGTCGAACAGATCGGACAGGCTGCTGATCAGCACGTACAGGATGATGCCGGCCAGGCCGGCCACCAGTGCTTCCAGGCGTACGGCCGTGGGCAGGTAGGACTGGATGCCCAAAAGCAGGCCCATGGCCAGGATGATCTCGATCGAGGCCAACCGGCCGCTCGTCGACATCTTTTCTTCGATGAAGCCGAGCCAGTGCACTTCCTTTTCGGCGTCGAGGAGGAAGCTGAGGAAAACGAGCAGGAGGAACATCCCGCCGAACGCCGAGATCGCGATGTGCGACGACGTCAGGTGCCGGGAGTACTCGACGGGGTTGTTGAGGGCCATCTGGCCGACGCTGAGGATCCCGAGACCGGAGATGACGGAGACGATGACCAGCGGAAAGACGATCCGCATGCCGAAGACGGCGATGACCATGCCCCAGGTCAGAAAGCGGCGCTGCCACTTGGCGTCCATCCGCTGCAGCACGGTGGCGTTGACCACGGCATTGTCGAAGGACAAACTCACTTCCATGACGCCGAGGATGGCCGCAACGGCCAGGCCCGTCACCCCGCCCCACATGAAGGCGGCGGTGAGGGCGATAACGGTGATGATGATGGAGCCGCCAAAAATACCAAACACGATGTTGCTTACCTTTTATTTCGAACCGGCGACCCAGGTGAAGCCGAATCCATAATGTTCGTCGGCATCCCGGTGGCCCAGGAAGTACCGTTCTTCTTTTGTGAGGACGATGCCGTCGTCCGTCCCCTGGATGGAGCATATCGCACAGAACGTCCGTCCCGGCGTGGGGTTGTCCAGGTTGATGGCAATCTCGTTCTCCGCCTGATCGCGGATCCGCATCACGGCCCCGACGTCGCGGAAGTTCGCCGCCCCTTCGTAGATGAAAGCGAAGACAACGACGAGCAGGACCTCGGCCGGCCGGAACAGAAAGAGGTTTTCACCGTCCGAGTCGGTCCCGGTTCTATCGTCCTTGTCCAGGTAAATATACGGGGAATGGTGCTTGGCCCCGAACATGCCGCCCAAAGGCTGGATGACGCCCTTTTGGCCGTCCCGCAGCAGATAAAAGCAGCCCAGGTCTAAATCGGGCTTGTCAGACCACAGCGACTGCACCAGCTTGAGCGGGCCGTCTGTCTGGGGTTTGGCCCAATTCAGGTTGAGGCAGATGGGATTGTTCCCCGTGTCCTTCTTCAGGCTGACCTTTTGCTGGTCCCCCTGCTTTTGCAGAATCACCTTGCCCAGGCGGACGGGCGTCGCCGGTTTCACCACGGCGGCCGGAGCCTCGCTCAGGCCCAGGAAATCGCCGATCGGCCGGGTGATCCCGAAATGCCGCCAAAGGGCGGGCGTGCCCTCTTTGAAGCCCTGGCCCACCGCTGCCAGGCGCCAGACGTCCTTGAGGTAAACCTCGGTGACGATCACCGCCGCCTGACCGTCACCGGCTGCCCCGAAGGCGAAGCTGGCCAGATCGACCTGTTCGGAGTTGCGCAGGTGGAGCGTGCCCGTGACGAGGACGGCCGCCGTGGGATTGCGGGCGACTGCGATGGCGATGCGCACGATGTCCGCAGGCAGCTTGTCGAGATGGAGGCGGAAGCCCCCGGCCATGCGATGATCCGGGGTTTCGAGCTGCAGGGCCCGGCACGGCGACTCCTGATTGCCACCGAAGATCACGTAGTCCGGTCCTGCCGATTGTTGATCGGCACGCAGCCCGAAACAGAACACCTGGCAGGCGGCACCGCTGCCTACGGCCAACTCGACCGCCACCGACAGGCGGGTGTCCTGCGTCAGCTCGCTCAGCTTGAGTTTCTGTCCGGCCACGAGGTCTTGCATGCAATCGTCCCTTAAAGCCTGTGCTGACCGGTATCGGACTTCCAGCCACCGAAAGCCTGCGCTCAGGGGGGAAATCACGGGCGGAAACCCGTATCCTACCACACTGCCGGACGCCGCCCCGAATGGCCCACGGCAAGGCCATCAGCCGAGCGGGACGCGCGGATTTGCACGGCTGAAAACGAATCCGGCGAGGGGTTGCTATACTCCCTCAGCAATGGCGGTTTATGACGCGGTGTGTCATGCAGGCGGGGCCTGCCGGACACGCTGTGGACGTACGGCCACACATGACCATGTCGATGAAGGAGGCCACATATGGCTGTTAGTCTTTCTAAGGGCGGCAACGTTTCACTCTCCAAAGAAGCCCCCGGTCTGAAGAGCATCACGATCGGCCTCGGCTGGGACGCCCGGGCCACCGACGGCGCCGAGTTCGATCTCGATGCCAGCCTCTTCATGGTCAATGCCGAAGGCAAAGTCCGCGGCGACACCGATTTCATCTTCTATAACAACGCCAAGTCCACCGATGGCTCGATCGAGCACACCGGTGACAACAAGACTGGCGCCGGCGACGGCGACGACGAGCAGATCAAGGTCACGCTGACCGGCGTCCCCGCCGACGTGGCGAAGATGACCGTCGGCGTAACCATCCACGAGGCGGACAAACGCAACCAGAATTTCGGCATGGTCAGCGGTGCTTTCATGCGGATCATCAACCAGGACGGCGGCACTGAAATCGCCCGCTTCGACCTGTCCGAGGATGCCAGCACCGAGACGGCAATGGTCTTCGGTGAAGTCTATCGTCACGGCGACGACTGGAAGTTCAAGGCGATCGGCCAGGGTTATGCCGGTGGCCTCGCCGCCATGGCCAAGACCTTCGGCGTCTCCATCTAGCTGACGCAGCCCCGGACCGCATGTCGGTCCGGGGCTTGGCTGACCTCATCGATCGGAAGGAGCAGGCCGTATGGGTGTGAATTTATCGAAGGGCCAGAAGATTTCCCTGGAAAAGGAAGCCGGCGGCGCCCTGACCAAGGTGATCATGGGTCTCGGCTGGGATGTCGCCAAGAGCGGCGGGATCCTGGGCGGCCTGTTCGGCGGTGGCGGCGGCAGCGTGGACCTGGGCGCGTCATGCGTCCTGTTCGACGAAGCCGGCAAGATGGTCGACACCGTCTGGTTCCAGCAACTGCAGAGCAAGGACGGCTCGATCGTCCACACGGGCGACAACCGCACGGGTGACGGTGACGGCGACGACGAGCAGATCATCGTCGACCTGACCCGTGTACCGGCCGGCATCAAGAGCCTGATGTTCGTCGTCAACAGCTTTACCGGGCAGTCTTTCACCAAGATCGCCAACGCCACCTGCCGGATCGTCGATCAGGCGAGCGGCAAGGAAGTCGCCAAGTTCGACCTCAGCTGCCAGGGCGAGCATACGGCGCAGGTGATGGCCAAAATCTACCGCCACAACGGCGAATGGAAGATGCATGCCATCGGCGAAAACGCCAGCGGCCGCACCTTCCAGGAGCTGCTGCCGAAAATGCAGCCCCACCTGTAGCAGGTCTCCGCTACACTCACGAGGCCCCGCCGCTCCCAATCAAGTGCCCATGCGGCACCGTGGTTTGGCAACGGCGGGGCCTCACACGTAGACAGGAATTTTGGGGAACAGGCCTGATGTGGTTTCTGCAGGGACAATCCAGCCAACGCGACGTCATCTTGGCAGCCAAGGCAGCACTGGGCGGGCAGGTGTCGGTCCTGGCCTCCCATCGCCAGCATCGGCCGGAGATCACGGATCATGCCGACATCAGTTTGCGGGAACCGGAGGACGCCGAGGACCGTGTGACTTGGGTCTTGGCCGAAGCCGCCGCCCGCGGCGTGCGCATCGTGCATGCTGGTAGGGCTACCCGAGCCTATGAGGCGGCCCGAGCCCGCTTTGAAGCTGCCGGCCTCACCCTGGTGACGGGCGCCCTGTCCCTCGACACGTTCGATCAGGTGGACGACAAGGCGGCTTTCACCCGCATCGTGGCGGCGGCAGGTCTCCCCGTCGTCTCTGCCACGGAAGTCCAGTCGGCAGCCGAACTGCGGGAGGCCCTGGCGGCCCGGTCCCAGGAAGGCCCCGTCTGCGTCAAGCCGACCCGGGGCATTTACGGCCAGGGGTTCTGGAAGATCGGGCCCGAAGCGGATCCCTTTGCGTGTCTTGCCAATGCCGACGACCGGCTGGTCGCCCAGTCCCTGTTCGAGCAGGCCTACGAGGCGGCAGCGTCCCCCAAGCCGCTCCTGGTGATGCGCTATTTCCCGGGCCCCGAACGCTCGGTCGACATGGTCTGTGAGGCCGGGACGGTGGTTGGCGCCGTCGGCCGCCGCAAGGAAAACGGCGTCCAGACCCTGGAGCGGGGCGGTGCCGCCATGGAACTCGCCGCCGCCGCCGCCCGGCTGTTCCGCTGTGACGGCATCATCAACGTGCAGACTCGGGACGACGAGCTCGGCGATCCCCACCTGCTGGAGATCAACCTGCGCCCGTCCGGCGGCATCGGCTACACCCTGCTGGGCGGCGTCAACCTGCCAGGGATCTTTGCCACCCGCCGGCTGGGTTTACCTGCACCGGCGGATCGGTGGCAGGGTCCGGTGACGATCCGGTCCATCACCTCGGCCGTGGTCGTCACCCCGGATCCCGGTGTTTAGCCGCAGCGACGTCAAACGCGGGCTTCGATCCGGTCGACAAATGGCTGCCGTTCGGACGTGGCTTGCTCATCCCGTATCCCGAACCACCGGGCCCGCTCTATCAGGCGCTTGGCCCCAGCCCGATGGGTGGCCGGCGCGGACATGGCG
>JACMPN010000103.1 GCA_014377495.1 Candidatus Sericytochromatia bacterium | reverse complement strand
CTGGCCAAGCAGTTGCCGCAGGTGCGGGGCTTTCGCCAGTTGATCGTCATCAGCCACGATGATACCTCCGAGGAAGTGACAGATCACCTCCTGCGGGTCGATGAGCAAGCCGATCGATTGCTGAATTGATGGGCTGCGGGCGATCCGGGCTGATCGGCGCGCCGGTTCCCCAATGAGATCAGCCGGGACCGGCCGGGATGGTTTGGGCTGATCTTAGAAAGATCACTATCCGATTCGAGCTGGAGACCCCATGACGGACGTCATTGCCGCCTTAGCCACCTACCAGGGTCAATATCGGGGCGAAGGCGTCAATCATGAGGCGGAGCCGTTCATCGGGGAGATGAACGTCCAGCAGGTCGTCAACACCAAGGGCATCTCCGTCCGGTATACGGCCACTGGCCTGAACCGCACGGTGTATCACGAGGAGCATACCGTCATTGGACCGGGCGCCAAGGGCACGGCTGTCTTATGGACACTGAACAGCAACGCCCCGAGCGTGCTGGAGCATGGGCTCCGCTTCGATGGCACCGACGCCGACGGGATGCGGCAGATCGTCTTCGGCTACGGCGACCCGAACGACGAAACCCGTTTTCGCGAGACGATTACCCTTGAACTTTTTTCCGACGGAACGTTGGGGTATCACTACGCCTGGGGCATGGCGGGCGGTACATTCCGCAAGCGCTCCGGCCTGATGTTGATCCCCTTGCTCAAGGCCGCACCCAGCACCGCGATTGAGCCGGTGAACCACTAGCCCTCCGTGGCTAACCGTTGGTTCCGTCCTGAGCAAATTCCTGGCCGTCCGTGGCACTCTGTCGGATCCGTCCTGACCTGCAAGAGCAAGGTCTGGCCCTCCGTGGCCGCTGGTCGGATCCGTCCTGACCCTTTAGTCTTACGCCTGGTTTCTGAGAATAGGATGAGGCAAAATGAAGTTTTGTGACGGCAATGATTACCAACGCCGTGCCTACTGGATTGCGGCTTCCGTTTCCAGATCGAGTCCCTGTACCGCGTGCATGAGTTGCAGATAGCAGGCAGCTTTGAGTGGCAGCGTCCGCTCGACGCCACGCTCGTAACCGATCGTCCAGGCGACCCAGAGGACACCCATGGTCACGACCAGCGCTCCGGGTCCAAAGCCGCACGTCAGACCCCAGGCGACGCAAGGCAGGGCCCCGACGGCGGTGGCCAAGAGCGTGGCCCGGTCGACGTGATCGCCGGCCAGATCGTAGAGTTCCATGGCGTAATCGAGATACCCGTTGGCATCTTCCGTGGATAAGGGCATGGGCGGCGGGTTCCAACAAAGGCGACGGTGACCTGGCCATGATGCCACACGCCATCCCGGCAGGCAGTGACGGATGGCCCGGATGGGCGGGCCATGCTGTGGCTGACCCTGGTCTACCGGCGTTCGGGACCGTGCTAGACTACGGCATCTTTTGTCTCATTGTCCGACGTTTGACGTGACCCGACTCCCGAGGTGCCTCATGACCGTTCAATCCCCGGAAATCATGGCCGAATTCCTGCAAAACGTGCAGTTGTTCAGCTCGCTAGGCCCCGTTGAACGCACGCACATCGCCAAGCGACTGCGGGTCAAGGTGTACGCCCCCCGGGAGGTGATCGTCAAAGAAGGCCAGGAAGGCGATTCGCTCTTCGTCATCGCCGCCGGCTTTGTCGAGATCCGCAAAAAGGATCCCCAGACCGGCATCGATTTTCTGCTCAGCAAGATGGAAGCCGGCGCCTGTTTTGGCGAGATGAGTCTCCTGAACAACCGTCCCCGGTCGGCCACGGTCACTGCTGTCGATCAGACCCTGGTCTGGACGCTGGAGCAGTTCGATTTCACCGATCTGATGCTCTCGCATCCCTTTATCGGGCTCAATCTCAGCCAGATGCTGGCCGAGCGCCTCGAAAAGATGAGCGCCCACGTCGGCATCGATTACGTGAATCTCAAAAAGCTCAACTTCGACGCCCAAGTGGTGGCCCTGATCCCGCGAAACATCATCATGCAGCACCAGATCCTGCCGATCGGGATGGCCAATAACACCCTGACGATCGCCATGGTCGATCCCAACAACCTGATCGCCCTCGATGACATCCGCCGCTTCGTCAAAGGGACGATCATCGAGCCCGTCGTCGTCACCAAGGACGACTTCACCAAGTTCATGGAGGAGACTTATCCCAAGCTGGTTGCCCCGCCGCCGTCGCCCGATGGCAAGCCCGGCGATGGCGTCGTGGCATCGGTCCCACAGGTGGACATGCTCAACCAGGAGCTGATGAAGAACTTCGAGGTCAACGCCGCCGAAGACGCCAACGACCTGATGAGCAGCGTGCCTGATTTGGCGGCATCGGCCGATGAGGCCCCCATCGTCCGGCTGGCCAACAACATCCTCGGGCTGGCAATCAAGAAGGGCGTTTCCGACATCCATCTGGAGCCCCGTGAAAAGGACCTCTACCTGCGTTTTCGCCTCGATGGCGTGCTCCAGGTGGAACAGATCCTCCCGAAACGCGTCCAGCTGCCCCTGATCTCCCGCTTCAAAATCGTCGCCAACCTCGACATCTCCGAGCGGCGCCTGCCTCAGGACGGTCGCATTTCCGTGCGGCAGGAGGGCAAAGCCATCGACTTCCGGGTGAGCACCATCCCGACGAAGTTCGGCGAAAAAGTCTGTATGCGCATCCTGGACAAGTCGAACACCACGTTGGGTCTCGACAAGCTGTTCGCCCATGAGGGCGTGCTGGCCACCGTCCGGGAGATGATCAACCAGCCGTACGGGATCATCTTCGTCACCGGGCCCACCGGTTCCGGCAAGACGACGACCCTGTATTCCTGCCTCAGCGAGCTGAACACGCCGGACGTGAACATCTCCACCGCCGAGGACCCGATCGAGTACGACCAGGCCGGCATCAACCAGGACCAGACCATCAAGGAGATCGGCCTGGACTTCGGGCGGATTTTGCGGGCGTTCCTGCGGCAGGATCCAGACATCATCCTCGTCGGCGAGACCCGGGACGCCGAGACGGCCAAGACGGCCATTGAAGCGGCCCTGACAGGTCACGTCGTCTTCACCACCCTGCATACGAACAGCGCAGCGGCCAGCTTTATCCGACTGGGCGAGATGGGGGTCGAAAACTTTCTGATGGCGAGTGCGACCGTCGGTATCATTGCCCAACGGCTTTGCCGGCGGATCTGTTCCGGCTGCAAGGAACCCTTCACCCCGGATGCGGAGACGCTGAAGTACCTGGGCTGGCCCATGGACAAGCCGGCCAACTTCTTCAAAGGCGTAGGCTGCGAGCGGTGCAACGGCAGCGGCTACAAGGGCCGGGTCGGCCTATATGAGGTCCTGCGGATGAACGGCGAGCTGCGCAAGATGGTCGCCCGGGGCGACGAGGCGCAGGACATTCACAACCGCGCCCTGGCACTGGGAATGGTCGATCTCAAAGGCTATGCACTCTGGGCAATTGAACGGGGCGACACCACAGTGGAAGAAGTACTCTCGGTGGTATCGGTGACGGATTAGTCGCGGGAACAACACAGGGTCTCCGGCCCGTCTCAGGATGGGATGTTCCGATGATGCAGAGATGGGGCCAAACGGTCCGAGCGGGGACCGCAGTGGTCCGAACGGAGGAAATCATGCGCCGACTATCATCTGTCGTGGCGATCGCCGCCCTGATATCCACGGTGGGTTGCACGGCCGACCAGCTGGGTGCGCTTGTGCCGACGGGTACCACCAGGCCGCCGGTGAGCACGACCTCGCCCCAGAGTGCCGTCGGCAGTGCCCTGCAGGTCCGCAGTGACGCCATCGAGGCCCAGGCCAAGTCCTGGAACAGGGATGCCGAGCTTGTCCGCATCCAGGGCTCGGCGATCAACGGTGACGGCGTCAACTTTACCGACGGCGCCAAATGGGTGTATACCTACCGTTCGGCGACAGCGGCCAAGACGGTCACGTTCACCGCAAACGCCCAGGGCAGTTTCGGACCGACGTCGGTGGCGGACGTGCCCGGGGCTCCGGCGATCGGCAAGACCGTCTTTGACTCGGACCAGGCCGTCCAGCGCTACAAGACCAGCATCAAGGACAAGACGCTCGATCGGTTCAACCTGACGCTGATGGTGTCCGATGGCGTGCCCACTTGGCAGATCCTGGCCCTCGATTCCTTTGGCACGGGCCAGGGCAGCGGGGCCGTCAATGCCAGCAATGGCGCCGTTACAGTCGCTTAGATCGGAGCCAAATTCGTGACCGAGACCGCCGCCCCCGTCAGTCCCTTCGGCATGCAGACCCGTCGGACCAAGATCGTCGCCACCGTGGGACCGGCCAGTCGGTCTGCCGAGCGGATCCGCCAGCTGATCGTGGCCGGGGTCGACGTCTTCCGCCTCAACTTCTCGCACGGCAAGCATCCTGACCACGCCGAAGCCTTCCGCCTGATCCGTCAGGCCGCCCTCGACCTGCAACGGCCGGTCGCCATCATGCAGGACCTGCAGGGGCCCAAAATCCGGGTCAGTGACATAGCAGCCGGTGAGATACCTCTCCGGGCTGGCGCCCAACTGCGTTTGGTCAGTGGGGACGAAGCGAGCACTGCCGAGCGGGTTTACATTAGCTATCCGCACGTCGCGGAAGACGTGCCGCCCGGGGCGACGATCCTGTTGGACGACGGCAAGCTCGAGCTCAGGGCAATCGGCACCGAGGAGGGTGCCGTCCTCTGTGAGGTGGTGCTCGGTGGCATCCTCAAACCCAGGAAGGGTGTGAACTTCCCTGGCGTGCCGCTGCGGATCAATGCCCTCAGTGAGAAGGACAAGGATGACATGCTGTTCGGGACGACGCTGGGGGTAGACTTCGTTGCTATCTCCTTCGTCCAGCGGGCGAGCGACATCCTTGAAGCGAAGGACTACCTGGAGAGCTTCGGCAAAAAGACGCCGATCATCGCCAAGATCGAGCGCCAGGAGGCGATCAACAACCTCGACGACATCATCGCCGTCACGGACGCCGTGATGGTCGCCCGTGGCGATCTGGGCGTGGAGACGCCCGCCGAGATGGTGCCGCTGTACCAAAAACGGATCATCGCCAAATGCAACGAGGCCGGCAAACCCGTGATCACGGCCACGCAGATGTTGGACTCGATGGTCACGGCTCCCCGGCCGACCCGGGCCGAGGCCAGTGACGTGGCCAATGCCATCCTCGACGGCACCGATGCGATCATGCTCTCCAATGAGACGGCCGTCGGCGAGTATCCGCTGGAAGCGGTGCGGACGATGGTCCGGATCGCCATCCACACGGAGCCGACGCTGACGGCCAACATGCGGGCCAGCCTGCGCAAGCTGCAGGACAACACGGTCAGCATGGCGATCAGTGCCGCCACCTGTCAGATCGCCGAAGCGTTGGGGGCGACGGCGATCATCACGGCCACCCACAGTGGCTCGACGGCCCGTCAAGTCTCCAAGTATCGGCCCCATGCGGCGATTTTGGCGGCGACACCCAGCGAGGACACGTTCCGGCACATGAGCCTGGTCTGGGGGGTGACGCCCGTCCTGATCCCGACGGCCCCCGACACGGACTCCCTGATCAACTCCGTCATCGACGCCGCCAGCTCCGGCGGCATGCTCCACGACGGGGACACCGTCGTCATCTCGGCCGGTGTGCCGATGGGTCAGCCGGGCACGACGAACCTGATCAAGGTCGAGTCGGTCTCCACGATCCTCGCCCACGGGTCCGGGCTGGGTCAAAAGGTCGTCACGGGCCGGGCCGTCCTGGGGCCCACGGCCAGTGAGGCCATGGCCCGGGTGGGACCCGGGGACATCCTGGTGGCGCCGGCGACGGACCGGGACTATATCCCGGCGATGGAGCTGGTGGCCGGCCTTATCGTCGAGCAGGGAGGGCTCACCTCCCACGCCGCCATCGCCGCCATGTCGCTCGGCATCCCGGTGATCGTCGGCGTGGCCAACGCCCTGACCGTGATCCCCGACGGCCAAGTGGTCACCATCGACCCGAAACGGGGCCTCATCGTCGCCGGCCGGCCGAAGTCCTTGTAACCGTCCGCAAACGAGTCACCGGCGCCGCCTCACCGCACGCATCGCGCAACCGATCCGGACCCCAGATGGGGTGATTGCCGCATGCGGCAAGCGTGAGGAGGGCAGCGATATGGGACGTCGTGTCACAATCCTGGGCAGTCTGGCCATGATGGCCGTCAGCAGTTGCGGTGCCCCGCCACCCCTGCCCAGCCCGCCGGTGCACATCCCGGTCACCCAGCAGAGCGCCGCCCCGCTGGCTGCACCGAGCCACAGCGGCACCAGCCAGGCCATCGCCATCGACACCCTGGCCAAGGGTGATCAGAGCCTGATGCATCAGCCGGGCTACCAGATCATCCGGTCCGCCGGTGAGCTGCAGTCCCTGGCCCGACAAGCCGGCCTGAAGGACTTCGACACCGAAGTCGACTGGGGCGAGCAGATGGTCGTGGCGGTGTTTGCCGGCGATCGGCCCGGGACGATCGACATTGCCTCGATGCAGGCCAAAGGCGACATCCTGACAGCCAAGGTGACGTTCCAGCCAGGCACCGGCGCCCCGTCGGGGTCCGGTGCCGGCAGCCGGGCCTACCATTTGGTCGTCGTCCCCAAATCCACGGCCGAGCTTAACGTCCGCGGTTTGCCGGAGCCCCAAGCCGCCGTGCCAACACCGACGGCCAGTGCGGCGGCATCGCCCGCCCCGGTTCCTGTCGCCGGTTCGTCGGGAGCACCGGTCACGGCCCCGCCGGGCACGAGCCAGGACGTCGTCCAGCTCATCGCCCAGGGACCCACTTCCGGGGTCAAGCAACCGGTCAACGTCGTCATCCAGAACGCCGAAGAGTGGAATGCCGTCTGGGGCGTCCACGCAAAGGGCATCCCGCAGGCCCAGTCCCAGCCGGCGATCGATTTGACCAAGCGCTCGATCATCGGGATCTTCCTGGGTGAGCAGACCCAGGGGGTCAGCGGCATCGCCATCGATTCGATCGAGCCCGGCAACGGCAAGGTGATCATCAAGGGGCATGTCGTAGGCGGTGGTCAGGCGGCGGCACAGCCCTTTCTGATCATGAGCGTCCCCAAGACGTCGGCCACCGTCGAAGTGCAGATCCAGGGTGGTCCGCAGGCTCAGACCCTGGGCAACCCCGGCGGCAATGCCCAGGCCGGGGCCGGCCAGCCAGGCGCTCAGCCGGCCCAGCCCGCTGCCCCCACCGGATTCGGTCAGCCCGGCTCGATGGCCGGCAAGCCGGGATTCGGCCAGCCAGTCGGCGGTTCCTCCCTCGGCGGCATGCCCGGCGGACCGAACCTGGGCTCCCAACCGGCTCCCCCGTTCCCAGGTCGCGGCGGAATCCTGGGGGGCGGCGGGGGGGGGCTCCCGGGCCCG
>JACMPN010000102.1 GCA_014377495.1 Candidatus Sericytochromatia bacterium | reverse complement strand
CTGGCCCTCGCCGCCGCCCAGACGGCCCTGGCGGGTTTGTCCCAGCCACCGTCCGTACAGATTGCGCCCCGGTTTGCGCCGAGTGACTGGCTCGTCGCGGATCCCCAGTAAAGGAACCGTGCACGCCAGCGCCACAAAGAAATGGCCCCACGAAAGATCGTGGAGCCGGTGGAGAGAGAGTGGGTGGTTAGGGGGGAGAAACTTTTATGACCGGCCGTCCGGTCTCACACCCCGCCTTAACGGACACTGCGTTAACCTCTCACACCCATCTTGTCGGCGGCTGGCCCCCAAACCTTTCCTATGAACAGGTAAACCTCGGATTAAGCCCAGCGAACGATCTCATAGAGCGGGCTTGCCAAGTTCATGTGAGGCCAGTCGCGGGATTGCGCTAAGGCATCCGGTTTTGTTGTACTGAACCGGGTGCTACAGCCACTCACCCTGAGCCAGACGGATGGTTCAAAAGCTGGCACACAGGAGCCATTTTGGGTTGGTGTGGGGTGGTCAGGGTGAGTCGGATTGGCTCCGGGTTCTGTGATCGCGTCCTCAGGGACGCTGAACAGGTTCCGGTGACAAGCCGGCCGCCATGGCCACCCCACACCAACCCAAAAAGAAATGGCCCCACGAAAGATCGTGGAGCCGGTGGAGAGAGAGTGGGTGGTTAGGGGGGAGAAACTTTTATGACCGGCCGTCCGGTCTCACACCCCGCCTTAACGGACACTGCGTTAACCTCTCACACCCTTCTTGTCGGCGGCTGGCCCCCAAACCTTTCCTATGGATAGGTAAACCTCGGATTAAGCCCGGCGAACGGTTGCGCAGAGCGGGTTTGCGCCGACACCACATCCGCCTGAGTCGCCGCTACTACGTTCATCAGATCCCGGGCAGCGGGTGCAGCCGACACGGGCACGGCAAGGACGCTGATCGGCAGGGTGGCCGCCACGCCGACGATCAAGGACTGCCACCACGCTGACATACGCCGCCCCCCCCTGCCACTTCAACATCGCGGGGCGGCACCGGACCACGCAACTCAACGGCACCGGCCAATGGTCGGGGGATCCCGGATCGCCGTTCAGACGGCCGTCTTGACCCAGCTGCCCTGCCAAACGCGCGTCGTGACCATCACGCCGTTGATCACCATGCTGGCCGCCATGGCCATCCAGGCGCCGGTGGCCCCGTAGATCGGCACGAGGGCATAGGCCAACGGCAGGCGGAACAGATAGAGACTACAGATGGTGACCAGCAGGGGATAGCGGGTCGCACCGGCCCCCTGCAGCACCTGGGTGCCGATGATGGCGGCCACCAGCATTGGCTCGGTCAATCCCATCCACCACAGGTAATGGGTGGCGTGGGTAATCACCGCAGGATCGGTGCTGAAGCGCATGGCCAGCCAATGACCGGCAAAGACGAAGATGAGGCTGATCGGCAGGCAGAGGACCAAAGCGGCACCCATCACCCGCCAGGCCTGCCGCTTGGCTTGATCCGGCCGGTGGGCGCCCAGGCTGTGGCCGACGAGCGTCGCAGCGGCCATGCCAAGGGCAAACGCGGGCAGGAACGACAGGCTTTCCACCCGCATGCCGATGGTCAGGCTGGCCAAGACGGCCGTGCTGGACGGGGCCCTGGCCACGGCGCTGCTGAAGACGAGGCTGGCACCGCTGCGCAGCAGTCCCTGGACGCCCGCCGGCAGACCGACGCGCCCGATCCGCCCGAGCACCTCGGGGATCAGGGGCGGCCAGCGACGGAGACCGTCACCCAGTGGCCCTTTGAGCAACCGCCACCAGCCGTAACCCACGGCCAGCCAGTCTCCCACCGTCGCGCCCAGGGCCAGACCGGGGACCCCCCAGCCGGCGTGGACGGCGTAACCCTCGATCGAGACGATCGCCACGGCACTCAGGGCCGAGGCGACGAGCTGGCTGCGTGAGTCACCCAGGGACCGCAGCAGGGCCGCGGTAATCCCCCAGGCCGCCAAGGCGGGTACGGCAGCGATGCTGACGTGCAGGTATTGCCGGACCATGACGAGGACCTCGGGTCCAATGCCCAGGCCGGCGAGCAGGTGGGGTCCGAAGACATACAGTGGCAGCCCCAGGAGCACGGCAACGGCCATGGCCAGCCACATCGCCTGCCCGGCGACCGACCTGGCCAACGGCCAGTCCTGGGCACCGACGGCCCGGGCCACCAGGGCCGTGACCCCGATGGTGACCACGGAGGTCGTGGCGATATAGAGGAAGGCGACCTGACCTGCCAGGGAGACTGCCGCCTGCGCCGTCGAACCGATCCAACCCGCCATCCAGGAGTCGATCAAGAGGGAGGCGGCGCCCACGCTCATGCTGAGCAGTAGCGGCCAAGACAGACGCCATATCGCCTGCCAACTGTCGTCAAGCGGTGTGGCAAGGGGGGCGGAGCGTTCCATGCCGCCCAGTCTGCCACAGTTTCACCGGCCACCCGCAGCGGCAAACGGGCCCACCGGCATGCCCAAGCCAGGCTATGGGGCGACACCAGCCCATCCGTGCGGCCAATTCGTCCGGAACGACCCGCCACTCGGGGCTATACTGGCCCCAGATCAATCATCGGGAGACGCAGATGAAACGGACGGCGGTACGCCTGGATGTAATGGCCCACCCGCGATCGATCGCCTTCGCCTGGTGGATCATCACGGGGTTGGCGCTCTACCTGCTCGGCCATGCCCTGGCCCAGTCCGATTGGCCCTATCAAACGACCCGGGCCGAAGTAGTCCGTCTCTTCTGGCTCGTGGTGCTGGTACTGCCCATCCTGTTCGGGAGCATTTTCGGACAACAGGTCTACCTGGACGATCAGGCCCTGACCGTCCGCCTGGGCTACCTGGGCCTGTTCTCCAAGCGCATTCCCTTATCAGCGATCCGGGAGATCGTCGCCGTCAGCGTCGAGTCGATCGCCGATTTCAGTCGTAAGGAGACTGGCGGCAAGGGCCGGGGCATGACCTGCTTCTACACCCAAGGCCAGCTCGGCGTCGAGGTGATCGCGACACAAAAGCGTTATTTCATTTCGTGTCACGACCCGGCCACCGTCGTCGCCGCCGTCCAGTACCGCCAAGTCCACCCCTGAGGCGCCGCCCGTCACTCCGTCCCTTCGACCGGGATCCGCCGGCTGTGACCGTTGGTGCGCAACCGCTCACTCCAAGTGTGGGTCCGTTCGCTTAATTTTTCGCCCCAGCGGCGGCCGCGATCATCGATCAGGGTGGCCAGACTGCCGCGCAATTCCCTGACGCTGACCGGCACGTGGCGTCCGGCCAACGTCCCACGTTGACGCCACAACCAGAATGCCGTGGCCATCATCCCCCCCAAGACCAGCCACCGTAGGCGATGCACGCCATCGTCGGTCTCGTCCATCCCGTCCCCCCTTTACCCCACCTGAAGGCTGACAAAAATCCCTGGCCGGTCAAACCGCCGCCAAACTGTCAGAACCAGGGCCGTGGCGCCTCCTGCATCGGCGCCTCCGGCCAGCCACCTTCACCGACGAGGGGCACAAACGAACAACCTGCCACCCGTTCGGTGCGCCGTCCCTCCTCGTCTGCCCGGACCAACACCAGTTGCTGTTGGGAGCGGCCACCGATCGGGATGAGCATCCGTCCCCCGGGGGCCAGTTGGGCCAGCAGCGTAGCGGGCACCGCCGGTGCCGCCACGGTGACAAGGATCGCCGTGTACGGTCCACCCGCCGGCCAACCCAGCAACGGGCCGGCCGCCTCCAGGGATACGTTCGTCCGTCCCAACTCCTGCAGTCGGGCGGCAGCGCCTGTCCGCAAGGGTTCCAGGCGCTCCGTGGAGACGACGGAGGCGGCCAGCAGACTGAGCAGGGCGGCATCGTAGCCGCTACCCGTCCCAATCTCCAGCACCCGGTCGTCCGCAGACAACGCCAAGGCCTGCATCATGAGGGCGCTGAGTCCGATCGGCATGAGTGCCTGGCCGAATCCCAAAGCCACGGGCAGGGGCGCATACGTCAGATGGCGGCGGGAAGCGGGAACGAAGCGCTCCCGAGGCACGGTCCGGATGGCCTTCAGCACACGCTCGTCCACAATACCGGCCAAACGCAGTTGGCCGGGCATCTGTTGGCGCTTCATATCGAAATCCATGCGACGCTCCCTGGCCCGATCGACCGGCGGCGACGGCCGCGGCAGTGGCGCGAGGCTAGCACGGTGCGCCCGACGGGAGACTGGCCGGACCGCACAGGGTGAGCACGGTCGAACTGGCGGGTTTTGCCAAAGGATCAGCAGGTGACGGCGTGCAGACAGCGGCCGTCCTGCCCACCCCACAACCGCACCTTTTTGTCCGGCAGCCTCTTACGCTTGGGCTTTGATCTGGGCCACGAGTCGCTGGATGCTTTCGACGGCCTTTTGGGCTTCGTCAGCGAGGTTGCGCATTTCGGCGGCGACGACACCGAAGCCGCGACCCGCCTCACCGGCCCGGGCCGACTCGATGCTGGCATTGATCGCCAGGATGTGGGTCTGGTTGGCGACCCGGCCGACCACCTTGTTGAAAGTCTCGATGTCCCGGGCGATGGCGCTGACCTCACGGACGTTGTCGTTGGCCGAGCTGAGGCGGTGGACGAGGACGCGGATCAGGCCGGCGGAGACGGCGGGGTTGCGGGCCATCAGCTCATGGAAATCGGCCTTGGTCAGGACGATCAGCTGGCAGTCGCTGGCGCAGACGACGGAGACGGAGGGACGCTCGTCGCTGACGACGGACATCTCGCCGACGCACTCGCCGCGGCCGAGACGGGCCAAGGCGCCGGGCCGGTTGGCCTTGCGGATTTCCACCTGACCGCCGACCAGGATGAACAGGGCCCCGGCCGATTCGCCTTCTTGAATTAGCGTTTCGCCCGAGCGGCAGTCGCGGGTCGAACTGATGGCCTGGAGAGCCTCGTAATCCCCGTCGGTCAGGCCCTTGAACAAGGGCACCTGCCGCAACAGGCCGAGGGATTCAGTGGCAAGCGACATTCCTGGCTCCTCCGTCCAATGGCATCGCCCACAAGCGGGCGATTGTCTGCTGTCGGGGATCGCGATACGGTCCGGCGCACCGCCCCTAATAAAGTCTGGCTCTCAAGAAACGCCCAGAGGTGCCCATTGCGACGGACCCGCATGATGAACGGCAGGACTGTCACGCTGCTACTGGCTCTAACCATCGTACCTGTTTCCCGGTCCGCCGGGACAGCCACCCCGGGTCTCACTGAGACGATCGGCACGGGCATGGTCAATTGGACAGCCGGCAGGATCTCGGTCAGCGGCATGGGCGTGGCGCCGGACCGGGGCCATACGGCCCAACAGCGCCTTTTGGCCCGGCGGGCCGCCATCGTCGACGGCTACCGGCAGATTGCCGAAATCGTCAACGGCGTTCGCGTCAGCTCCGAAACCGTCGTCAAAGACTGCATCGTCGCCTACACGTCCTCGGTGGCCGAGGCGCCGGCGGACACGGACCGGGCCGGAACCCATCCGCTGGTCGTCACGGCGCATCATTCGGGTGGGCGGTTCAAGGCGGACGCCATCCTCTCCCACGACTCCAGCGCCGCCCTCGCCTTGGCCGATCAGGCCAACACTTTACTCGCCCAAACCAAGGTTCCGTTTGTCATCCAGCGATAGAACGGGTGTCATAACCGCTGACCGCCTGTCCCTTGGCGGGTGTATCATGATGCCGTTGCCCCTGCCCTAGACGATGAGGTTTCCATGCGCATCTCCCAACGCACCATCCGCGGGGCCTTGGCTCTGACCTTGGCCAGCCTGCTCTGGGCGCCGGCAGCTTTGGCGACACCGGTGACCGAGACTCTCGGCGACGGCCGTGGCACCATCGACTGGACGCAGGGGACGCTGATCGTCATCGGCAGCGGGGCGCCGCCGGATCGCGGCTCGCCCGCCCAAAAGCGCCTCCTGGCCAAGCGTGCCGCCGTCAGCGACGGCTACCGGCAGCTGGCGGAGCTGGTGAACGGCGTGCGGGTCAATTCCGAGACCGTCGTCAAGGATTTCGTCATCGAATCGGACACAATCAAGACCCAGGTCAACGCCCTCGTCAAAGGCGCCCATGCCGGCGAGCCTCGGTATCTCTCCGACGGCACGGTCGAAGTCGATGTGACGATTGCGCTCCATGGCCCGGCAAGCCTGTTTGCGGCGGTGGACTTCGACCATAAGATCGCCAAGCCGCTGGCCCTGACCGGTACCGATCCGGTCGCCGAACCGCCCGCAGTGCCCAGCCCCCGGCCATCGGCCGCACCGGCACCGCCGTCCGCAACCGCGCCCAAATCGCCGGCCCGTCCCGGTGCAACCCCCACGCCCAACCCCCGGGAGACGGCACCGGCTGAGCTGACCCGGGCAGCCCCCAAACCCCTCCCTGCCGCACCCCAAGCCGTGATGGCGGCGGTCACGGCCCCGGTCCGGCCGAATGCGGCAGCAAACCCGTCGGCCGGCGGCTATTCGGGTGTGATCATCGACTGCCGGGAGATCAGCATCCAGCCGGCGATGAATCCGACCATCATGGATGAGGGTGGCCACGAACTCTATGTGGGCAAGCTGCCCATCGATCCCGATCAGGTGATCAATGTGGGGATCGTCGGCTATTCCGCCAACCTTGACGAAGCGACAGCCAACACGGAACGCATCGGCAGCAACCCGCTGATCCTGAAGGCGAAGCGGACCTCCGGCCAATACAAGGCGGACGTCATCCTGAGCACGGCGGACAGCACCGCCCTCGTCAACGCCAATGAGACCCAGGGGTTCCTCGCCCAGTCCCACGTCCTGTTCCTCATGCGGCCCTAGGACGGATTCGGCATTTCTTAAGTAAGGCGTAACCCCCCAACCCGACGGATGACCCTGCTTTGCGTGGGATAATCGCGGCACAAAGGGGGGGCGCCATGGAGATTCAGCCCAACATGGCTGCCGAGGACTCGGGCAGCACCACGTCCGGCCGCCGCAACCAGCAATGGCAGACCGTACCGCAGACGTTGCCCGAGGTGACCGTGGCCGCCCTGTCCGCCCTGGACCGGCGGACGCCGCCGGACCCCAAGGGCGCCGCGCCGACGGCTGGTTCAGCCGCCAAGCCGGCTGGCAAACCGCCGGCACATGCTGGCACGAAACCGCCGGCCAGGGCCGGGACGACGGGCGCTAAACCCGGGGCCAAACCCGCCGTCAACCCGGCGGCCAAGCCAAGACCGTTAGTCGTCACCTCCAGCTTTGGAGTCCGCACGGACCCATTTACGGGCCAGGCCAAAACGCACAAAGGTGTCGAATTCGCCGCGCCGATCGGCACACCGATCCGGGCCAGCCGGTCCGGCAAGGTGACCTTTGCCGGCGAGGCCGACGGCTATGGGCGCCTGGTCATCGTCGACCACGGCCAGGGGGTGGAGACGTGGTACGCCCACGCCTCGGCGATGCTCGTCAAAGCGGGCGAGACGGTCAAAGCGGGTCAGACCATCGCCAAGGTCGGCACGGTCGGACGTTCCACGGGACCGCACCTGCATTTCGAGATCCGCCGCAACGGCCGGGCCGTCGATCCCTGGCCGCTGTTGGATGGCGGCAAGAGCCGCGCCTGGTACTCCCCGCTCTAATCCCCTCCGAGCCCGACAAAGCACAGTGACGTTCCTGCTGACGATGTTCTTCCCAGGGATGTGAATGGTGGTTGTCTTTTGCCGACCTGTCTTGTAACATAACTTAGTAAAAATATATGTAGCAGAGAGAAATTGGCGTCAGGACAGGACATGCAGCCGCAGCCGGCTCGGCGATGCCGACTGGCCCGGGATGCGACCGGGGCCGTTCGGGAGACCACCGGCAAGGCGGCACACCATCGGCCTGCCTTCGACGGCTGTGGCCAGACCAAGGGGCGCTGACGCACCTGCGGCCGCTTTGACGGCGGCCACGAGACGGGCACCAACGGGGGTGCCTTGGAGGAGAACCCATGGCGAAAGCAGCGAAGCCCGAAGGCGGGATGACCGTCCGGGAAGCCGGCAAAAAAGGGGGGCAGACCACCAAACGCAAAGTTGAGACCGGTGAGCTGCCCAAGGACTTTTACTCCAAGATCGGACACAAGGGCGGCGAAAAAGGTGGTCAGACCACGAAGCACGAGGTCGAGACCGGCGAGTTGCCCAAGGACTTTTATTCGCAGATCGGCCACAAGGGCGGGCAAAAGGTCCGCGAGCTGATCGAGCGGGGCCGGGAAGCGGCAGAGAAGTAGACCCCTGCGGCAACGCCAGGGTGAGGAGAGGGACCGATGGCAAAACGCGAGCGTGAAAGTAAACCCGAAGGCGGGATGACCGTCCGGGAAGCTGGCCGCATGGGCGGACAGACCACCCGCAAAAAAGTGGAATCCGGCGACCTGCCGGCCGATTTCTATTCGGACATCGGCCATAAGGGTGGGCAAACGACCAAGCAAAAGGTCGAAAAGGGTGAACTGCCCAAGGACTTTTACTCCGAGATCGGCCACAAGGGCGGGGAAATCGGCGGCCAAAAGGGCGGCGAGTCCACGCGTAAAAAGGTCGAGTCAGGCGAATTGCCCAAGGATTTTTACTCGGAGATCGGTCACAAGGGCGGGCAAAAGGTCCGTGAGCTGATCGAACGCGGCAAGGGCATGGCGAGCGAGTAGCGCCAGGACCACTGCGCCGGGTCTGTGGGACCCCGTCGACTGGACTCAGTCGACACGGACAACTCAAACCACTGGGGGAGGGAACCATGGCAGATGAACCTCGTAAGGAAATGACCGTCCGTGAGGCCGGCCGCAAGGGCGGCGAGACGACCCGGCAAGAAGTCGAAAAGGGCGAACTGCCCAAAAACTTCTACCAGGAAATCGGCAAAAAGGGCGGCATGACGACGAGTCAAGAAGTCGAAAAGGGCGAACTGCCCAAAAACTTCTACTCGGAAATCGGCCATAAAGGCGGACAGAAGGTCCGCGAACTGATCGAACGGGGCAAGCAAGCCTCTTAGTCCCGGTCGATCCGACCCCGGTTGTATCGCCACCCGAGCCCCGGCTCGTGGCAAAACAACCGGGGTCTTTCCATGGTGGTGTGGGAGGCTGCTGGCACACTTTTTTCCGGCAGCCCAACGGACTTGCCGGGATGTGTTTTCCGCTTTTGAGAGGCCGTCGCAATCAGTGTGATTGGGACCGCTGCCGGGCTGCATGGGCCGCCGCATAGACGACATAGTGGTCGGCAGACTCGCGGATCGCGACGATCTCGGCCTCGGTCAGCGGACGACTATTCTTGGCGGGCAGGCCCCAGACGAGGGTGCCGGGCGGCACGATCTGGTCCTCGCGGATCAGAGCCCCGGCGGCGATCATGCAGTCCCGTCCGATCTGCGCCCCGCTCATCACAGTGGCGTGCATGCCGATGAGCACGTTGTCACCCACCGTGGCGGCATGGACGATGGCCCCGTGTCCGACCGTGACGTCCGCCCCCAGCACGCAGGTCATGCCGGACTCGACGTGGAAGACGCAGTTGTCCTGGATGTTGCTGCGCGGCCCGATGACGATGGGGGCCAGATCGCCCCGCAGCACGGCGTTGTACCAGACCGACGCCCCGTCCCCAAGCTGCACGTGCCCGATCAGCTGGGCCCCGGGGGCCACAAAGACGGCATTGCCCATCTCCACACAATCATCGAGCAGGGTAATCTCGGCCATCCAAACGTCTCCGTGTCATCCGGCATCCCCTGTAGCGGTGGGCTCCCAGGGTTCAGGGTGCGTTGATTGGGCTAACGACAGGTCGTGGTGGACCTTCGGCAGGTCCCGCCCGCAAGCAGCGTGCCATGGGCCTACCGAGCCCACCGCTACAGGTGGGCGAGGGCTTTGGATTCTATCCGGCCGGCAGCCGGCTTGCTTTCCAGACCATATTGCTGTCCCAACAGGGCCATCATCTTGTCGGCGGCGCCGCTCATGTCGCGGGCAGCGGCGATGATCTCGCCCATGCTGGACGTCTGCTGCTGGGCACTGGCCGCCACTTCCTGAGCGCCGGCGGCCGACTCTTCGGCGACGGCGGCGATGCCGTTCATCCCTTCGACCAACCGCTGGATGCCGGCACTGAGCGCTTCGGCGGCACCGCTGATCTGGGCTACCTGACGGTCGGTCATCTCGATCGAGCGGACGATGCCCGTGAACGCGTCCCCAGCCTTGTTGATCAGGGTGACGCCCTCTTCGACTTCGCTGGTGCCCCGCTCCATCGCCTTGACTGCCCGCAGGGTCTCGCTCTGGATCTCCTCGATCATCGTCTGGATCTTCTCGGTGGAGTTCGCCGATTCGACAGCCAGTTTGCGCACCTCTTCGGCGACGACGGCAAAGCCGCGGCCATGCTCACCGGCGCGGGCCGCTTCAATGGCGGCATTCAGAGCCAGCAGATTCGTCTGACCGGCGACGCCGCGGATCAGATCGACGATCTGCCCGATCTCCTGGGAGAGCTGGCCCAAGCGGCTGACCGTGCTGGCCGAGTCGGAGACCGTCGCCCGCAGGTTGCCCATTTTCGAGACGACGTGCTCCAGGGCACCACGCCCGTCCTGAGCGGCTTTGGAGGCCAGGGCGGAAGTGTCCGCCGTCGAGCGCGCATTGTCGCTGACCTGTTCGGCGGCCCGGGCCATGATTTCGGGTTCGGAGGCTGCCCGGGTCACCCCTTCGGTCTGTTCACCGGCCCCGCGAGCCAGCTGTTCGACTGTCTGGGCCACCTGCATCGCCGACTGGGAAGCTTCCTGGCTCGTCGCCGTCAGGCTGTAGCTGGTGTCACGGACCCCCCGGGTCATCGCCCGGACCTCGTCCAGGGTCTCGGTGAGCCGCTGCACGACCTGATTCATCCGGGTGGCGGCATCGGCCAGCGCCCCGTCCGCACGCAGCGTCGGCGGCACGTCCCCACGCAGGATGGCGTCAAACGCTATCTGTAGGGAGTCCATCAGCCGCTGGCCACCCTGATCCATCGTCCGCCGGACCATCAGCATGAGGCCGACCGTCACCAGGGCCAGCACACCGATGAGCAGCGCCAGCCCCGTGTGTACGCCGATCAGGCCATAGGCACCGATCGACGTCATGACAGTGAGGCTGCCCAAGGCAAGCCAGATGAAGAGGGTTCCGGACAGATTCATGGACGATCCTCGACGCAGCGGGGGTGAACGAGCGCAGGTGACGACCGTTTAGCGATCGCCATACATAGCGTATTCAAGCAGATGAGCAGGACGAACGAAAAGGGGCGCATGACGCCCCTTTGCGATTTAGTGTCCGGCCGCCATCCGCGAACCGGGATATCTAGACGTGAGCGACCGTGGTCGGCTCGCCCTCGACGATGGTCGTGTTGAGCAAGGCCGCCAACCGGATCACGGCATTCTTCCAGAAGGTTTCCACCGCGGCCATGGCCTCGGGGCGATCCTTGTTCGCCATCTTCTTGAAGCCGTCATGCACGATCGTCAGCCGCGTCTTGCCTTCACCCAGCGACGCCAGGAACAGCGTGACCACCGTCTCGGTTGTCAGGTGCTTGGCACCCGTCACGGAGAGGCTCAGGCGCACTTCAGGCACCCAGGCGGCGACCCGGCCGGAAAGCACTTCGTCTTTCGTGGCGCCTTCGGGCTTGGCCAGGAGGATCCGGTAGGGCTTGCCGACACGGGCTTCAAACACGGCTTCTTTGCATAACCACCGGCTCATCTGCAATGGTGTTACCATCGCATGCCAGATATAGGCAGGAGCGACGGCCAACGTGGCGACAACTTCGACCTTCATCGTTACAGACCCCTCAGGCGACCGTCGATTGGCTGCTATGTGGCCGGGCAAAGCGCCCCGGCGAGCGTGACTGTCGCTTTATCACTATAGCACGGCCTGAGGGAAATGTTTAACGTTTTTTAATCGCACGTTAGCCCTTGGGCTGGTCACCCATCACCTTGGCATACACGTCGGCCGTCTGAGCGGCGATCAGATCCCAGTTGTAGATCTGCTCGGTATCCCGCCGGCCGGCCGTGCCCAGGGCGTTGCCCCAGTTGATGTCGGACAGGACGCGGTGGATGGCGTGGGCCAAGGCGCCCGGGTCGTCGGGGGCGACCTCCAGGCCGTTGACGCCGTCCTGGATGATCTCGGCCATGCCGCCGACGTCGCTGACGATCGTCGCCTTACCGGCCGCCATGCCCTCGAGGGCGACGATGCCGAAAGGCTCATACAGGCTGGGGAAGACGGCCGCATCGGAGACCTGGAAGAGCTGATAGAGGGTGTCGTCGTCGATGTAGCCCGTGAAGTGGACCCGGTCGGCCACACCCAGGGCATGGGCGAGGTGGCGGTACTCCTCGAGGCCCGGTCCCTTGCCGCAGATGACGAAGCGGGCGTTGGGATGCCGCTCCAGGACACGCGGGGTGGCGGCGACGAGCACGCCGATGCCCTTTTCCGCCACCATCCGGCCGACGGACATGATGATCGGCTCGCTCTCATGGGCAAAACGGCTGCGCAGGGCGGCCCGGTCGAAGTCCGTATTCAGCTTGGTGCCCTTGACGCCGTTGGGGATGATGTCCAGCTTGTCGGCCGGCACCTTGAACAACCGCATCAGCTCCCGCTGCATGGCGTGGGAGCAGACGATCGTCCGCCAGGACTCGTAGTTGGCCAGCCACTCCATCTGGTGGATGTAGGTCTGCAGCGGGCCTTCGATGCCCTGGTTGCGGCCGCTCTCGGTGGCATGGATGGTGACGACCAGCGGCAGGCCCAGAGCCCGCTTCAGGCCGACGGCGGCGTGGGCGACGAGCCAGTCGTGGGCGTGGATCAGGTCGAAAGGCTGCTCTTGGTGCAGGGCAAAGGCCCGGCTCATCAGGCGCATGTTCATGTCCAGCATGTCGCTGAGGAAGTCCGGTGCCTTGACGTCGGGAAAGCCCACCCGGTGGACATGCACGCCTTCCGGCGTGCTCTCATCGGGGGTATTCGGGTGCGGGAAGGTGACGACATGCACCTCGGTGCCCGCCTTGACCTGCGCTTCCGACAGCTCCTCGACGTGCCGGGCAAGGCCGCCGACGACACGGGGGGGATATTCCCAGGACAAAGTCAGCACGCGCATGATCAGTAAACCTCCTGTGTGGGACGACGGGTCATCAGCTCGCGGACGGCCTGCTGGGGTGCCAACCGGCCCTCCAGCATGGCGCCCATCGCCGCGGCGATGGGCATTTCGAGATCCCGCTCGGCGGCGAGCAACAGCGCCACGCGGGTGGTATTCACACCTTCCGCCGTCGAACCCAGACGTTGCAGGGCTTCGGCCAGCGGCAGGCCTTGGGCGAGCATGACGCCCACCTGGTGATTACGGCTTAACGGGGAACTGCAGGTGGCGATGAGATCACCGAGCCCGGTCAGACCGGCAAAGGTGGCGGGCTGCGCCCCCATGGCCACCCCCAGCCGGGTGATCTCGGCCAGGCCGCGGGTCATCAGACCCGCTTTGGCGTTGGCCCCCAGTTGCAGTTCGTCGACGAGACCGGCGGCGATGGCGATGGTGTTCTTCAAGGCTCCGCCCAACTCCGTGCCAACCACGTCGTCGTTCGTATAGACGCGGAAGTTGGCGTGGCTGAGCAGCGCCTGCACGTCTCTGCCGATGGCGGCATTGTCCGAGGCGATCACCGACGGCGTCGGCAGGCCGGCCATCACCTCTTTGGCCAAATTCGGCCCGGACAGCACGCCCACCGGGTGGCCCGGACAGACGTCGGCGATGACCTGGCTCATCCGCCGGTGGCTTTCGGGCTCAAAGCCCTTGGTGGCCGAGATGATCGGCACGCCGGCCGGCAGATGCGGCTGGACGGCGGCCATCGCCGCCCGGGCCCCGAAACTGGGGATGACCATGAACAGGGTCGTGATCTCGGCCAGACTGGCCAGGTCCGAGACCGGCTCAATGGCGTCGGCCAGCCGACAGCCGGGCAGGTAACGGGCGTTTTCACGGTCGTGCCGCAGCGACTCCATCAGGGCCGCATCCCGGCCCCAGAGGCGCACGGGCTGCTGATTCTGGGCGATGAGCTGGGCGATGGCCGTGCCCCAGGCCCCGGAGCCCATGACGCCGATCACCGGGTCACCTCGGCGGCGGGCGGGGCGCTCAGCAGGCGTAAATTCGTCGCCGCGATGTACGGCGGGCCCGACTCGTCGTCCGTTTCGACGGTGGGGGGATGAAAGCTCAGCCGGCCCTCGACACCGACGAGACTGCCCTTACGCACATACTCAGCGGCGACTTCGGCCTGCCGGCCCCACAGCTCGATCGAGAACCAGTCCGTGACGGGCTCGGCATCCCGGCGGCGGGGCCGGTCGACGGCCAGAGGAAACACGGCCTGGGTCTTGCCGGACTCGAAATAGCGCAGCTCAGGCCGATTCCCGGCCCGTCCGACCAATACGACGGAGTTCAGCATGATGCCCTTTGGATGTGGGATGTCAGAAAAAGCGGCGGGCGCCGTCGGGCGCCACCAGCAAAAAGCGCTGGCAGTCTAGCACGACTGTCCGGGCGGCCTTCACCGGATCAACCGGCCACCCGTATCGGCAGCGTCGGCATTTCGGCCGCTCTTTAACACTGGCAAGGGGTCAGATCCGTGATCTCCGTCACCGTGGGTCGGCATCCAATCGCATTTTCAATCGACCGAGCGGCATCCCGGTGTCGGGCAACGTGGCCGCCCGGGTCCCCCGGTGGTAAGATCGGCCAAAAATCGGGGCCTGCGGCTGCGCGGGCCGTCCTTCAGGAAACGGAGCAGACACGGATGATCATCCGGCCACTCACCGAAACGGACGTCCCGGCCTATCAGGCCCTGCGCCTGCGTGGCCTGTGTGAAGAACCGGTCGCCTTCGGTGCCTCAGCGGAGGAAGCAGCCCTGGAGTCGCCGGCGGCGATCATCGCCCACTGGCAGGACTCGGCGAAGACCCCGGGGAATTTCGTCCTGGGGGCATTTCTCGCCGACAACCTGGTGGGCATCGTCGGTCTGACCCGGGAAAAAAAAGCCAAACTCCGCCATCGGGCCCTGCTTTGGGGCATGTATGTCGCCCCGGAGGCCCAGGGCCGTGGCATCGCCCGGGCCCTGATCGCCGACCTCGTCGCCCGGGCCAAAGCGGTCGAGGACCTGGAACAGATCCACCTCAACGTCACGTCCGTGATGACCGTTGCCCGCAGCGTCTATCTGCGCCTGGGGTTTGAAATCTGCGGGCACGAACGGCAGGCCATGAAGCTCGCCGACCGCTATTACGACTGCGAACAGATGGTTTTCTGGCTACGGGAACAGGCCGGCTGATCAGCTGAATCGTGGCGGCCGACCGACATATAAAAACCGTAGGGTCGGTGATGTCCGTCACCTGATTCCGGATAGGGGCGAGACCGTCAGGTCCGCCCGCCGCCTCACGGGGAGATCGCCGCCCCATCGGGCACCGACAACGCTTGGCGGATCCGATCGAGCTGGACTGACGAGGTCATCCGTTCCGTGGACACCGCGTCGCCCTGATAGACCGGCTGCCCACACGACAGGCAGAACACGCTGCGGAAGCCGGCCAGAAACTCCACGACCGCCTCACAGGCGGGGCAATAGGCCACCGCATTGACCCAGTACCGATCAGGCCGACGGCCGGACGCCGAAACCTGCACCGGGGCATTGTGCAGATTGCGCATGCACTCCCTGGACATGACGGCAAACCCTTTCCACAAACATATTCCGGTGATACGGCAACGCAGGCCCCCCCCAAAACCCGGTCCCGTGCCGGCGTATCGAGCCGGGCGGTGGGGGGGCACCACTTGCGGACCCGTATTTAGGGAGACCTGTGCTGCATTGCCCGTTCCGGAATCGGCACACCGGGCGCTGCGGCCGGATCCATCCCCAGCCGGTGCACTTCCTGGCCACAGGCCCGGCAAAAGGCCCGGAACCCCGTCGGCTGGAACGCCACCGTCTGGTCACACGCCGGGCAGGCGCAGACCACCTCGCCCAAGGCCGGACCCGGGTGGAAATGCGGCGCCGCCAGGATGGCTGGTGGCTTCAAGAGGTTGCGGTAGGGATCATCCGACATCGGGGGCACTTTCAATGAGGATAGGGGTCGGGTGGTACTTGCGGATGATCGGCAGATGGACCTGGAAGGTCGTCCCTGATGCCTGATGGGCCGCGGCCTGCTGGGACAGGACTTCGATCCGGCCACCGTTGGCCGTGACGAGGGCATAGCAGATCGCCAGTCCGAGCCCCATCCCTTCGCCGATCGGTTTGGTGGTGAAGAAGGGATCGAAAATCTTGGACCGCGCCGACTCCGGGATGCCGAACCCATAGTCCTGGACGACGAGACGCACCTCATCCCCCGCCATGGAGACGCTGAGCCGGACGATGCCCTCGCCGGGCGTCGCCTGGGCGGCGTTGATCAGCAGATTGCTGATCACCTGGTTGATCTGGTTGGCCTGGATATCGCAGTTGGGCAGGGTGTCGAACTGGGCCTCGATCGCGATCCGGCCCTTGAAAAGCCCCTGCACCATGTCCACCGTCGCCCGCAGCCCTTTGAGCAACTTCTCGGCTGGCACTTCCTGCCGGTCCATGTCGGAACTGAAGGCGCGCAGGTCGGAAATGATCTGGCGGATGCGGCGGTTGCCGTCCACGGCGGCACTGATCAGCTCCGGCAGCTCGATGCGGTGCTCGTCGTAGTTCATCCGGACTTTGATCATGTCGACGGTGGCCATGGCATCGGTCGTCAGATCCACCATGTCGTACACCTGCCAGACCATCTCCATCTCGGCGATATAGTCCCGGATCAGCTCCAGGTGGCCGTGGACGATGGTGGTCGGGTTGTTGATCTCATGGGCCATGCCGGCCGTGAGGAAACCGATCGACGCCATCTTTTCGTTGTGCAGCAGTTGGGCCTGGGTCTTGCGCAGCGTCAGCAGGGCCATCTCCAGATCCTGGGTGCGCTCCTGGATGCGGGCCTCGAGCTGCTCGTTAAGCTGCTGGATCTCACCGTGCCGCCGGGCGTTTTCAATCGCCAGGGCCGCCTGCCGGGCCAGCGTCCAGAGGAGGGCGATGTCGGTCGTGTTGTACGACATGGCCGACTTTTTCTGGTCCAGCAGGATCACACCGATCAACCGGTCTTCAAAGAACAACGGGACGAGCAACTCGGCCTTCAGGGCCTCCAGGTTGCCTGAGACCCGGTGGGGTTTCCGAGTCGACAGCAGGACGCGGCTGAGGATCTGGCGGCCCTGTTCAGCCTCCAGGACTACCGGTGCGTCGAGGGCCAGATCCGGAAACAGCACTCGGCCCGTCTGGCGGGCCCTGACCAGGGTGCCAGTCGTCGGCTCGCTGAGCAGGATCGCCGCCGACTCCGGATGCATCGTGCGGAGGATCGTCGCTTCCAACTTGGCCAGCACCTGATCGATGTCGAGGATCTTGGTCAGTTCCTCGGCCGCAGTTTCGATGGCCATCTGCACGTCGTAGGCCGCCCGGAAAAACAACCGGTCGATGAGTCGCTGCACGTAATCGCGCAGTGGCTGGAAGGCCAAAGCCAGCAGCAGCGTCACGGTCAGGTTCGCCCCATAGGCATCGAGCACCATCTGGCTGACGGCGGTGATCAACAGGTAGTAGGCGGCGATGAGGATGGTGAACACCATCAGGTAGGTGACACTGCGCTTGATGATCACCTGTACGTCGAAGAGCTGGTGGCGGACGATGCCGTAAGCCACGAAAATCGGGAAGATGCCGAAGAGCTGCAGCGTCAAATCCAGCGGCAACAGGTGCCAGCGCCAGAGGGATTCTGGGATCGCCCAGCCCACGGCAAAGGGCATGAAGGCCGCCGTCGCCCCGAATAACAACAGGCCGATCTGTTGCCGGGCCAGCGGGTCCTGGCTGCGGAGCCGAGCCAGGGCAAACGCAATGATCGACAAGACGCCGATGGCTGTCGTCAAGGTATAGGTGACCAACTGTGCGAAAATCAGCCGGTGACCGACGGATGCCGGATCGTCGTGCGATACGCCGAACCAGGTACCGAACAGGGCGAGAGCCCCGAACGACGACAACACCAGCGGCAAACGGCCGTGCCGACGAAACCAGCCACCCCCTTCCTCTGTGGCAGGAAAAACCTGAGCAAAGGCCAGAAAGGCCCCGCCCACCAGGGCATAGGGAAGGAGGCTCAGCCACAGGAACCGGTGTGTCAGGTTGAAGTCGAAGTACATGACCAGGAACGAACCGAGGCTTGCACAGGCATAGGCAAACATCAGGGCCGGTTCGTTCTGCGTCCGGCTCAGCAACAAGAACAGCGCCACACCGAGGAAGATCATGCCCAGCCCGGCCATGGCGACGAATCCGTGGATGAAATCCGCCATTGTGAAGGTCCGCACCGTCTGCACGATCGTGACGATGCGGCCTTGTCGCAGCACATCATAATGCAGCACCTTGCCGACACCCACCGCTTTCGCCTTGGCGAAAAGCTGATCCGGACGACTGACGGCCTCCCCCTCGCACCGAATGATCCGGTCCCGCTGTTGCGCCCCAGGATCGCTGTTATAAGGACTCACCTGTAGGGTCGGTTGCACGAGAAAACCGGGAAAGGTCTGGCCAACGAGTTGCCACGCTTGGATGGCGGTCCCTGGCAGGATCACGACCACAACGAAGACGACGTAAAGCAACAGGCCGCGACGTGCCCAAGACATGGTCATGCCGACCGCCGAGACCGGCGCAACGACCGCCAATAGCGGCAGACCGACCGTAGCAGCGCAGGCACGTCAAACCGAGCGCCCAGAATGAACGCATCTCCCGCGGCATAATCCAGGAGATCATCGCAGTATGCGTTTATCAGCGGGTCGTGATGACGGTCCGGTGGACGGAACCCGGGATCGGGCATACGCACGCCGCGCAACGTCATGGCGTCACGTTCGTAATGGGCGTGCGGCGAGAGGGTCCGAGCCACGAATGCCCCCAAGGCCAAAACAGGGTCCGGCGTCGCATGAAGCGGCCGCGGAAACATGAAGTAGACGTTGGTGACGAAACCGAGGACACGGGGCGACGACGTCCGTGAGGCGACATAGAGGAATGACCACGGACGCCGCAAGACAAGGCGGGTGATGGGCAACAAGTTCAGTAAGTATGCCCAACTGCGGCTCTTGACCGAGCGATCCACACAGGCAGAACCGAGAAAAAGGACAGGATGTCCGTCCAGCTGACCGAGCAGACTACTCGAGGCGAATCCGACCACCCGGGAATTGTGACGCAGCACGCAGAGGCCATACCCCAAATCCTGCAACTGGCGATGCGTGAAGCCGCCGGGATGCAGGTCGCTGTTCATCCGTAACAGCCGATGCAAATCGGCGATCACCCTGTCGAAGTGCCCCACCAACTGCTTGCCAGGCTGAAAAATCACCTCGATGGACATCCCGTTCCGAAAGCGCAAGAGCCAACTGCCGGAGACGTACCGCTTGGAGTCGCCCATGTCAACATTGGGCAGGTCGCCAGTCACCAATGGGGCCGTCCACGGCCGCAACGCCCCGGACTTCCGGAGGACATGCAGGAAAAGATCGAGCCGGCCCGTCCCACGACGGCCGTCGTCCTCCAGAGGACTGTTCATGGTGCCATCCGGCGCGCCAAAATAACATTGTCATAGTCCCGATAGTGGCCGTCACTGGCGGCCTCGATCACAAACCCGATCTCGACGAGGGTTTGGCACAGGTCGGCCAGGACCAGACGGCTCATCGGCCGAGTCGCGTAATGTGCGGCAAAGGCCCGGTTGACGGCGAGGACATGGGCGTTCTCGGCAAAAAATGCCTCCGCCGCCGCCTGGGCGGCGGAAATCGATCCGGTCTCGGCCATGTGTGCCGCGACAATGTCCGCCGCGACCGCCTGCTGCCAGTCGTCGACGTCGAGTGCCCTGGCAATGTCGGCAATCAGCAGGCACCCGCCTGGACGCAGTGCCGAGAATGCCTGTTCCAGCGCCCGATGCGGATCGGGCAGATGCATCACGGCATGGACGGCTAAAATCATGTCCCAATGGGCCTGCCAAGGCCAAGGCGTCGTCAAATCAAACTGCTGGGCCGTGACGGCCATCGCCCGATGGTGTGCCTTCGCCATCAAGTGAGCCAGCATCGTCGGGTTCAGATCAACCGCATGGATGGCCAGATCCGGGCGCTGCTCTGCCAGCGACAGGCAGAAATTGCCCGTCCCAGCCCCGATCTCCATTACTCGGGCGGCGTCCGGCAGGTTCGCGGCGAGCGCCGTGCCGGTCACAAACACCACCAAATCCTGATAGGCATTGTTGACGGCGGCCATGTTGTCGTATTCATCCGCATACCGATCCCAATCGACGATCGGTAGCGGCGCTGCCTCGACCCGGGTGGGTTCCGCCGCGTTGTCTGTCATCACGCTTTTCACCCCGCCAGAATCTGGGGAAACGGCCGTGTTTGACGATTGAGCCATGGTGCGGTCTCCTACGATGATGTCGAGTGCGATGCGTTCCCGGTTACGGCTGGCGGCGGGCCACGACCACCTGATACTGACCATGGCCACAGGTGTCGTCGGCGACCACCGTCTCATACCCCAGCGTCGCCAGGGCCGGACCAAATCGGGGCAGGTCGGCCGACGGCCGCCGCAGCTGAAACGGCCCCGCGTCGGCCAAGGCAGGCAGTGACCCACGTGACGCCTGGCCCATGAACCAGTCGTGTACCGCCTGCAGGGCAGCCACGGTCGAGGCGGTGCGGACAAACGTAGCCTGGAGCAGGTCATTGACCTTGCCGAAGAACAGGGCCTCGACATCGGCCTGATCGGCTTGGTCGGCCACCAGCACGTAGCCCCCGGGTCTCAGGGCATTGAGCCCGTCCTGCAGGACGGCCAGGGGATCGGCGAACTGATACAGCGGTTGGGCCAGGATCACCACATCGACCGCCTGGGGCCAAGGCCCCAGGCTCTGATGGTGTAGCCGCAGGGCGATGCCGCTTTCGTGGGCCCGACGCGCCACCCAGGCCAACAGGTCCGGGTCGCTGTCGTTGGCGACACAGTGCCAATCCGGTCGGGCCGAGGCCAGCGAGAGGGCCACCTGCCCGGTGCCGGCGCCGATTTCGAGGACGGTGCTGCCGGCTGGGAGGGGCAGGGCGGCGAGGATCGCCGTGACATCGGCAATAAAAGCCTGATGGGTGCCATGCCGCTCGTACCCCACAACGGCGGAGATACGGGGCCCATCGGCCGTTTGGACACACCTGGTTTCCGTCATGTCAGCCTCCGGGGTTCAGATGAGCCCCATACGATGTATGTAGTAGCGATGGTGGGCACAACGGGGGTGAATGGCCGACTGGTATTAGTTTTATCGTACTAAAAAGCGCTTGTAGAATGCAAGCCCCTGAACGTAATTGTGTCCTGGACAGGCCCAAACACTGGAGGGGAAACCCTTTGCCTGTCGGCGGGCCGATCTCAGAAACAGGCCGCCACGCTGCGGATGCTGAAGTCGGCGGCGTGCTTGTGAAACACGCGGTCGACGCCACTGGCCTGGATCTCATCGGCATTGACGTCGCTGGCCGTGACCAAAAAGATCTTGCCGCTGAACCCGCACTCCCGGCGGAGCTGGCGGGCGACTTCCAGGCCGTTCATGCCGGCCATTTTGACGTCGAGCAGGACCACATCGGGGCGACAGTAGTTGAAGGCACTGAGGGCCAACTGGCCGGAACTGACGCCCGTCGCCACGTATCCGAGGCGCTCGATGCTCAGCACGTAGGAATGCACGATATCCGGCTCGTCGTCGACGACGAGGACGCGCCCTTTGGTCTGCGGCAGCTTTTCGGAGGTGTCCAGGTTGTTCAACCGGCCCATGAGGGTGATCACATCGGTGCCCAGACCGGCGGCGATCTTGCTCAGCGTGTCGAGCTTGGGCAGCTTGTCCATCCGCTCCTGCTCGATGTTGCGGATCAGGGCGCTGCTGACGCCGCAGTCGGTGGCAAACTCGATCTGACTGCGGTCATGTCCCTGGCGGAAGTCAATGATGGTCTGCTTGAGGCGCTCGACGGCGGCCAAAGGATCCCTGCCATGCTGCACGGTGTCACCTCTTCCTGAGCGAGGTCACCGGCTGCGACAACGCTGAGCAATCTGCACGACGAACATCGTAGCGCCGGTTGCCTGACTTGTGAAAGTCGGGCGTCACTCGCCAGGCTGAGTCAGCCGGGCACCACGCAGATAAAAACCACCCCTTCCGTGATGTCCGTCACTGTGGCGGATCGGACATGGGCCGGAGCCGATCACCGAAAAATCCCCTGTCAGTGATCTCCGTCACCGTGGCACGGCAGCCTCGCCAGATCCGCCGTGCGCTCAGGCCGCCCGCCGCTCCTGCCAGCCGGCTTCCGCCACGATCGCCCGCACCTGCTCGCCTTCGAGCTGTTCCTGCTCCCGCAGCACCTGGGCCAGCCGGCAAAGCGTGGCCAGACGCTCGCTCATCAGGCCACGCACCCGGGCGGCGGCCGTTTCCAGCGTCGATTGCACCTCGCCGTCGATGCGGGCCGCCGTCGCTTCGGAAATCCCCATGGGCAAAGCGCCCCGGCTGCCGGGCATGAACCGGTCCGGCGACGCAAAGGCCTGCTGGCCCAGCTGCTCGCCCAGACCCGCCTGACAGATGAGGGCCCGCACCATGTCCGTGGCCCGTTGCAAATCGTCCGCCGAGCCCGTCGACGGTTCACCGAGGACCAGTTCCTCGGCGGCCCGGCCGGCCAGCAGCACACAGACCCGGTCCAACAAATTGCTGCGGGTAAATAGGCGCTTTTCACCTTCGGGCAACTGCCAGGTGTAGCCCAGACCCGACGTCCCCCGGGGCACGAGCGACACCCGGGCGACAGGATCCGCCCCCGGCAGCAGACAGGCCGCCAGGGCATGTCCCGATTCATGGACGCTGACCCGGTGCCGCTCGCCGGGGTCCAACACGAGGTGCGGCCGCTCCAGCCCGGCGACGACCCGCTCCAGGGCCGCCGACAGGTCCGGCATCGTCACCGCCGGCCGCCGGGCCCGCCCGGCCAACAGCGCCCCCTCGTTGATCACGTTCGCCAACTCGGCCCCGGACATCCCCGTCGTCCGGCGGGCCAGTTCGGCGAGCTTCACATCGTCGCCCAGCCGCACCTTGGCGGCATGGACACGCAGAATCTGCTCTCGCCCGATCTGATCGGGCCGGTCCACCGTCACCTGCCGGTCGAAGCGACCGGGCCGCAGCAGGGCCGGATCCAGCACCTCCGGCCGGTTCGTCGCCGACAGGACCATCACCGGCGCGACTGAATCGAAACCGTCCATCTCGGCCAGCAACTGATTCAGCGTCTGATCCCGTTCCTCGTTCACCGCCATCGGATGGCTGGCCCGCACCCGGCCGAGGGCGTCGAGTTCGTCGATAAAGATGACGCAGGGGGCTTTTTCCCGGGCCTGGCGAAATAGGTCCCGCACGCGACCGGCCCCGACGCCGACGAAGAGCTCGACGAACTCGGACCCCGAGAGGGCGAAGAACGGCACACCCGCTTCGCCGGCCACAGCCTTGGCCAACAGAGTCTTGCCCGTACCGGGAGGACCGACGAGCAGGATGCCTCGGGGCAACCGCCCGCCAAGACCCGTATACCGGTCCGGTTCCCGCAGGAAGTCCACGACCTCGGCCAGCTCGGCCTTGGCCTCGGGGACGCCGGCCACGTCGCGGAACGATGTGGTCTGGGGCGCACCCGGTAAGACGACCCGGGCCCGGCTGCGCCCGAAGCCGGCCACGCCGCCCGGCGGCTGGGCCTGTCGCGACCCGCCCCACAGGCCCCAGATCAGCAGCAACGCCATCACGGGCAACAGCCAGATGGCCCAGTCACCCCCGCCCCCGCCGCCGACCGCCTCACCCCGGATGGTCACCTCGTGCCGTTCCAACAAGGGGACCAAGGCCGCATCGGGCACCAGCACGGTGGTCACGGTCCGCGGCGGCTCGCTGCGGGTCCGGGCCTCGATGCGGCGGGGACCGACCGTGGCCTCGCCAATCTGACCTTGGCGGACCATCATTTTAAAGGCGCCGTAGTCCACGGACTCGACGTCGGCCGCTCGGGCGATCCCACCCGGAACGGCCAGCCCCAGAATCATCAGCAACACCATCAGCCAGATGTGCATGTAATGCCCCGCGGTTCCGATGCGCCGGCACGATAGCACGCCGTTGCGTCGCTGTCAGCCAAGGTCAAACCGGCTCTGTGCGGTACTCCCGGAGGAAGGCGGCGGCCGCTTCGGGCACCGTGATGTTGATCAGGATACCGCTGCCCAACTCAAAGGCTGCCGGCGTGGTCAGCCGCGGCAAAATGCTCAGGTGCCAGTGATAGGACTCCGACCAGCGACCGGCGTCGTCAGCGCCGCAGGGCGCGGCGTGCAGGTAAAAATTGTGCGGAGGATCCCCCAGGGCCCGGTCGAGCATCCGCATCGCCAGGCCCAGCTGTCGGCCCAGACCGGCCTCGTCCTCGGGCGACAGGTGCCCCAGATCCGCCTGATGCCCGATGGGGGCAATCATCAGCTCGAAAGGCGTGCGCGAGGCGTAGGGCGTAAACAGCACGAAGCGCCCGTCATCGGCGAGCACCCGCGCCCCGTGGGCCCGCTCCCGGGCGATCACCTGGCACATCAGGCACGACCCGTGCATCCCGTGATGGGCTGCCGCCCGATCCAGTTCCGTCGCCACCGCGGCCGGCACGACCGGCAGGGCCATGATCTGGGAATGCGGGTGGCGCTGACTGGCCCCCGCCCAGGCCCCCTGGTTGCGGAACAGCATCACGTAGGCGACGCCGGGCCTGGCGGCCAGCTCCCGGTAACGTTCCTGATGGGCGTGGATCATCTGGGCCAGCTCGGCATCGGACGCCAGGGCCAGGGTCCGGTCGTGGCGGGGCGTCCCGACGATCACCTCGGCCGCCCCGAAAGCGGGTCTGCGCTGCTCCAGGCCCTGCAGCATGGCGGGCTGCCGGTCCGTGGCCCCGTCGAAGGCGGCGAATTTGTTGGGGACGACGCGCACCTGCCAGCCTGGCGAATCCGGCGCCGCGCCCGGCGCCCGGTAGGCGAGGACCTCCGGCGGAGTCGTGGCTTCCTGACCCGGGCAAAAGCAGCACGTGGCATCGTGCTCGGGGCTCGGGGCGGGGCGGGCGGCGGGGGCGAAGGCCTCGGGCCGTTTCGCCCGGCCCGTGGCAATGATCACCCACCGTCCGCTCAGCGGATCCTGACGAAGTTCTGGCATCGAGCCCCTGCTCAGTTACGGCTATCCAACGTAGGCCATTATCGCACCCTCAGCGCCCTGCGCAGCTGGCCGGTCCGGCTCCGTGTTAGGATGCCTCGGCCACAGCCATTTTGGGAACCGCTTTCACTCCCGCATACGAGACACGTACCGCCATGGGCATTGCGCTTGCTTTTCTGATGCTGCTCCTGGCCCTGGGGATGATCCTGGCGGCGGCGGAACTCTTCACCAATGCCATCGAATGGCTCGGCGACAAGCTGAATCTGTCCCACGGCGTCGTCGGCAGCATCCTCGCCAGTGTCGGCACGGCCCTGCCGGAGACGATGATCCCGATCATCGCCTTTATCGCCGCGGCCAAGGCCGCCGATCCCCATGCCGGCCAGGACATCGGCATCGGTGCCGTCATCGGCGCCCCGTTCATGCTGGGCACCCTGGCCATGGCCGTCACCGGCATCGCCTGCTGGGCCTATGCCCGGATGGGCCTGCGGGACGCCGAACTCCGGCCGAACATTCAGGTCGCCAAACGGGACCTGCGTTACTTCCTGATCGTCTTCCCGCTGGCCCTCTTGGCCAGCCTCCTGCCCCAGGCGGCCAAGCCCGTCGTCGGCGTGGTCCTCATCGGCCTTTACCTGGCGTACGTCTGGCAGACGATCAAAGCGGAGAACGGCGCCGACGACGGGGGCGACCACGACGCCCTTAAACCGTTGATCTTCGCCCCCGGCCGGACGGACGGACCTGGCTGGTTCATCTTGTCCACCCAGCTCGTGGCCTCCCTCTCCCTGCTCATCGGCGGCGCCCACTTGTTCGTCGTCCACGTCACCCACGTGGCCAGCTTCTTTGGCGTGCCGCCCCTGATCCTGGCCTTGGTCCTCGCGCCCATCGCCACTGAGCTGCCGGAGAAATTCAACAGCGTCGTCTGGATCCGGGCCCGCAAAGACACGCTCGCCCTGGGCAACATCACCGGGGCGATGGTGTTCCAGAGCAGCATCCCGCCCGCCTTCGGCCTGTTCATGAGCCCCTGGACCCTCAGCCGGCCCCCCGTCGTCAGCAGCGTGCTGGCCATCGCCTCGACCCTGCTGATCGTCTGGAGCATCCACCGGCACAACGCCCTGAAGCTGCGCTTCCTCCTCGCCGGCGGCGGCTTTTACGTGGCCTTCATCGTGGCCGTGATCTTCTTCCTGCGCTGAGGTGATGAATGACCCGGTGACCGAGCAGCCGCTCTACGAGCTGCCGGCGATCTACGATCAGCTGCGGACGCCGAAGGGCGACCTGCGCCACTATCAAAATCTGGCCATTGCGGCCGACGGTCCGGTACTGGAGCTCGGCTGCGGCAGCGGCCGGCTGACCCTGGGTCTGGCAGTTGCGGGCGTAGCGATCACGGGCCTGGATCGCTCCGCGGCGATGATCGCCCACGCCCGGATCAAGGCCGCCGACTTCGACACCGGGGAGTACCCGCGCTGGCTGGTCGGCGACATGACGGCCTTCCGGCTGGAGGGCCGCTTTGCCCTCGTCGCCATCACCTTCAACGCCCTGCAGCACCTGTTGGACAACGACTCCGTCAGGGCCTGCTTTACCCTGGCGAGAGAACACCTGGCGCCCGGCGGGCTGATGGCCTTTGATGTCCTGAATCCGGGTCCCCACGTTTTAGCCGGCGCCAGTGAGCCTTATCCCGTGGACCATATCCGTCACCCGGAGACCGGCAACCCGATCACCGTCCTGGAAAACGTCACCTATGACCGGGCCCGGCAACTTGCCGCCATCTCCCTCAGCTTCGTCGAGACCGATCCCCTCGGCACCACCGTCAGCTGCCATGAGATGGTGCAGACGCTGCGCATCTTCTACCCGCTGGAACTGGGTGAATTGCTGCGGCAATGCGGCTGGCGCCTGATCGAGCGCTGGGGAGACTTTGGCGAGCAACCCTTCGGTGCGGACAGTCCCCGGCAGGTCTGTGTGGCCGAACCGATTTAGCCCCAAACCAAAAAGACCCGGTCCCCGTGGAGGGACGGGGCCTTTTGGTTTGTTCGTTAGGGGGTGTTGTGGT
>JACMPN010000101.1 GCA_014377495.1 Candidatus Sericytochromatia bacterium | reverse complement strand
TAGCGGCGGTCAGCCAGAGCGGTACGGCGCGGGGATGACGGGCCAGTCCCCGGGCGACAGTTTCCAGGGCCGCGGCGTAGTCGCCCATGCCGACCTGGGCCTGTGCGACCAGGGCCAAGCGGTCCGGCTGGGAGCTGCCTGCCTGCAACAGCGGCAACAGGCCGTCCAGACAGGCCCTGAAATCGCCACGGCGAAATGCAGCGAGAGATTGAGACCACGTGGACATGGCAGCACCCAAGACTCAACAGGAAGGGCCGACCGTCACCCCGCCCGGAATCGGGACGTGGGGGCTGCCGAAGCGACGTGCCGGTGTGGGGGGCACCCAAGCGCCGGATCGCGTCTGTGTAACGTAACATGGCGGCTCATTGCAACCCTAGTTTCCTGCCTGCCGCTGTGACGCCTGCTGACGCCAGACGGCCGGGTGCTGCGGATCGATGTCCCGCAGGCGGCGCACGAGGTCTTCAGCCCGGCGCATGTCGCCCGTACCGGCATAGTGGTCGATCAAGGTGGCGAGGATCGGCACCGAGTCCGGTGCCAGGGCCAAGGCCCGCTGCCAATGGGCCATTGGGTCTGTGCCGGTGCGGGCGGCGAGTTCGGCCCGGGCGATCCACGCCGCCGGCAGGACCGGGTCGAGCCCACAGGCCAGCGTGAGCAGGCCGGCCGCGACCTGATCCTCCCCCAGGCCGGCCGCAGCCTGGCCTTGGGCGAGCACGGCCGCCGCCCCGACGACCGGTTCCCAGCGCTGTCCAAAAGCGAGGAGTTGCCCCCACGCCGACTGTCGGGCCAGGCGTGCGGCGACGACGGAAAACCCGCCGGCCCAGTCGGCAAATCGGGTGAGGATCGGCGCCCCCAGGGGGCCGAAGCGGTCGAGGACCTCGGCCAGGGCGATGGCGACGTCGGTTGCCCCGGAGGCCGCGAGCAGGTCGGCGCAGTGGGCGGTGGCGGCATCGGTGTCACCCATCGCCAGCAGGGCATGGAGATAGAGTCGTTGCACAAACGGGTCGTGGCGGGTCTCCGGCAACCAGGGGCGCAAACCCTGCAGCGTCCTGGACCAGTTTCCCTGCTCACCGGCAAGCAACGCCAGATAGGCGGCGGGTTTCCACGTGCGGGCCCCGCCGGTCTCAAAGGCACAGGGCCCGCCACCGGCGAAGGCGGCCGCTCGCTCGAAACAGGTCTGGGCCCGGGCCTTGCGCCCGGTGGACAGGAAGGCCCGCCCGACGATCAGCCAATAGTCGGGAAAGCTGTGGCCGTCCGCCTGCCACCGACGGGCCGCCTCGACCACCGCCGCCCAGTCACCGAGGGATTCCCAAATGCCGAGCAGGTTCACCCTGGCCAGGCTGGGCTCGACGACCCCAGGCGTGCTGTCGAGTGAGCGGAGATAGCTGGCTTTGGCGTCTGACAGCCGACCGAGCGTTTGATATTCCGCCCCGAGGTAGTACCAAGCGTCGCCATCGGCCGGGGTATCGTCCAGCCACCGATGGATGAGGGCCAGATTCCGCTCACCTTTGGCCCGATCCGCCCGCACGGCGAGGGTAAAGCCGAGGTGGTCCAATGACCAGTCCTCGACCCAGATGGGGCGCAAGGGCATCGC
>JACMPN010000100.1 GCA_014377495.1 Candidatus Sericytochromatia bacterium | reverse complement strand
TGGCAACAGATCGCGCCGGCAAGGTCGCGTTAGCCCCGGTGCGTCGCTATGGTTGTTCGGGGGTGTCGTCCTTGGCAGGGCGCTGCAGGGCACCGGTAAACGGCAGGGGCTTCCAGGGGCTACGTCGGGCGGGGCCTGGCGGGGCGACGATCCGCAGCTTGTGTTCGATCTGGGCCAGTTGCGTGCGCAGGTCGCCCACATGCTCCGCCCCACGGGCGGTCTGCAGGAAAAGCAGCAGGCGCTCCACATCGTCGTGGCTGAACTCGATCTTGGCCCATGGGTCACCGGCCTGGAGGCCGTACGAAAGTAGTTTCACGTCAGCGTGTTCCAAAAAATCGGGTAACGGGGTGGCTGGTGGCCCGGTGCGGGAGTGTGGCCCGAATGGCGACTTCGACCGGCAGGCACGTCAAGCCGAACTCAGCTTATCGCGAAGCTGCCGCTCCGGCCAAGACAACGGGGTCAGGCGCCGGTGGTGACGAGCCGTTCGAAGTCCGGCGCCGTCTCCAACGTCACGACCAACTCACCCCCTTCCATGTGTGCGAGCAGCCACAAGGGCAGACTGGCCACATCGCCGTAGCCGTCGTTCAGTTCGTACAGCCGTTCCTCGAAGCGTCCCCAGACCGGCAGCGCCCAATGGGCGATGTTCTTGCTGGAGAGCACCTCCTGCATCACGTCGGCGGCCATCCGGCACGTAAAGGCCTGCAGCCGCTCACCCATGCGGACGCTGAACGAGCCGAACGCCCGGCAGATGGCCGGTCGGACCGGATAGATGCTGCAGCGGCCCTCGACGAGGCAGGGGCATTGCAGACAGGCGAACGCCGGTAGCGGGTTGTCGCCGGCACGGGGATCGGTGTGCGGGACCTGGATCCGTTGGCGCTCCAACAGCAGATCGGGCACCTGATCGCCATACAGGCGTTGATTGGCCGCGAGGACGGTCTGGCGGATCTCGGCGGGCATCTCCGTCTGCATGTAGGTGTGGATCGCCGCCCACTCCCGCGCCGTCGTGCGCGGCAGTCCATAATCGACACAGCAGTTCGAGCAACCGGACTTGCAGGGGATGTCTGGGAAGGCCAGCCGCACTGCGTCGGAGACGTAGTCGATCAGCGTGTACAGGTCTTTGAAGCTGGTGTCCGCGCCGACCGTCTGGATGCGGGGCAGCAGGTGCCAGGCGTCTATCAGTGCGGCCTGCAGGTCCGGGTGGATCGCCGCGTAGGCTTCGGGGGACTCGGCCATGACGTCGTTTCCTCACACGGTCGGGAGCAATTGTTTACCAGAGACTAACCAACATTTCGTAAGATGTTAAGAAGGTTTGGCGGCTCACTGGCGGATAAGGCAAGTGTAGTCGAGAGAGGGTGGCCCACGATGGATCTGACATGGAACGGTGCCAAGGTCGACGGCGTTGAAGTCGTTCGCCTGCCGGCAAACGTGTCGTTGCAACAGGCCGCCGAGTTTCTGACGCAGAATTCCGACGGGCGTGACACCCTGGGCATCCAGGGCGCCGACGGAGATTACCTCGTCCTTGGCCATGGCCTGCGGGTCCCCGGCGAAAACGAGAGCCTGTCGTTCAATGGCCAGCCCGTGTTGCCGGCCTTTTTCGAAAACGAGAACGACACCAAGACCGAAGGCTACGTCGATCCCCGCGACCTGCGGGTCGAGCGCAATCAGATCGCCACCGGCGTCACGGCACTGGCTGGCGGCATTGCCGGCGGTATCATCGGCAAGCGGATCGGTGGTGGCAAGATCGGTGCGGCCATCGGCAGTGCGATCGGTTTGCCGGTTGCCGGCCTGATCCACAATTTCGTCTTCCGGCCCGTGGCCCGCAAGCTCACCGGCAAGCCGACCAAGGACATGGCCCAGATCGATGTCTCGGTGCTCACCCGCCTGATGACGTCTGGCGGTGCCGTCAGCACAGGTGGCCGTTCAATCCGTCCGCTGCCCACCGCACCCGGCCTGCAACCTCTCGATCGCAGCGGCCTGCGTCAACCGGCGCCCGTGCGTCCGCAACCTGTCGCCCCGGCCCACACCGGCCTGCAACAGCCCGACATTGGGGCTGGTGACAAGTCCTGGCAGGGCGACTAAGCCCCTTTCCGTTTCCCGAAGAACGACCGCTCCGGCCAGCCGCCAGGGCGGTCGTTTTACGGAACGGTCCTGTGCCGGCAACAGGCCATGCGTATAAAGGTATGGCCTTTCCACGACCTTGTGGGCCATGGCCGTCGGCGTCTTTGTGGCCCAACCCGCCGATGCCGAGAGACAACCGCGCAGGCGGGATGCCCTGACCTCCTCGAATAAAACCTCGCTGTCGGTCGCCGACGCTGGCAAGGGCGGTCACCGCGTGACGGTGTTGGCGCTGGTGGATCAGGCCATCGACGGAGTCAAAAAGGGCATCGCCTTCGACGACACGCATTCGTGCTCGGGGATCCGGTGGACCGGATCGCCACAAAGACCGGGCCGTCAGCCGGCCAGGTCTTTCTGATGCAAACGCTTTCGTTCAGGGGGCCGGGAAACGTCCCGGACCGTATCGGACGGGCCGTTCAAATATTCTGAACTAATATTTTGGCCGTTATTTTAGTTAAATGATGCATATGTGTAGATTTTGTTTTTTAATTTGCATAATTGTCGCATAGAACCGGTGTTGCGCTGCATGCCGAAGTCATTGTGCCGCCAGTGCCCCCGCCCTGTTGTGCCCATGGCAGACGGATGGACCACCCTGCCTGCGACAGGGGCATGTGCGGGTTGGTGAGGAATTCCGTCAGTGTCGGGTTGGCCTGGCATGCGGCGGCTGGTGGGCGGGCGGCGCCGGACGGAGTGGCTGGTGGGGCGGCGATCGCCTTGTGCGGTAACTGTATGGTGGGGTGTTAATCCGCTAAAAAATCGCCGAAAAATGCGAATTAACACCCAAACTCGGAAAAAATTCGTCCTTCTGGCGTGAAATAGGTTATACATTCAGGCAGCCGGGTAAGCTGTCAACGGGACCCGACGCAGGATCATCTCGAGGAGGCACGCTCATGGCGACGACATTGCAAACAACGACCCCCGTCAGCACCGCCCCCGCCGGCGTCAATGCTGCCGATCTCGAGACCCGGGTCAAACAGATCCCCAACATCTTCGCCGGCATGTCCGCCGAGCAGTTGCTCTCGCAGGTTCCTGCGCTGAAGGCCAAGGCCGACGCCCACAAGGCCGCTTTGGACGGCACGCGTTACGTTGAACAGCTCAAGGGTGTTACTCGGGCCTACCGGCGCCTGGTGGCCGAGATGGCCGGTAACGACCGCATGGAGTCGACCGCCGTGCTGCCCATGCTCATCACGCTCGAAGGCGTGCTCGCGGCTGCCGAGACGGCCGGCTTTTCACGGGAAGGCATTGTTGGCAAAGCTGACAGCCTGACCCAGAAGCCCATCGGCGCCATGGCCATCGCCGGGCTCCACGTTTAAACGCCTCCCACTCACGACACCAAACGCTGATCCGCCGGGGGAATCCGGGGCGGTGCTGCGTTTAGCTTTGGTCCAGG